>NZ_QUCG01000026.1:4671-45677 GCF_003473645.1 Prevotella sp. AM23-5
AATGAACTAGATTCTATCTAATACAACCTTGATGAGGTTGTCGATGGTGCTCTTATAGCCTGTGTTGGCACTGAGGGCACGGCGATTGGCGATGACCATGCAGCAGGTGAGTGCCTTATGGCCTAAGAGGAGAGAAAGACCAGCTAGGGCTGAACTCTCCATCTCAAAGTTGTTGACACGCAAGCCTTTATACTCGAATGCTTCAATCTTTTGGTTAAGTTCCGGATCGGCAAGAGGGGCACGGAGCTCTCTGCCCTGCGGACCATAGAATCCGCCGCAGGCGATGGTGATTCCGCGAACCATGTCGTCTCCGGCAATCTGATCGAGCAGCTCCGGATCGTTGTTTACGCAGTATGGATTGCCAATCTGGTCGTTCCACTTCACCTGGCGCTTGAATTCTGCCTCTGTCTCGAGGTCGCAGATTTCGTTGCGGCGGGCATAGAAGTTGATGAGTCCATCGAAACCGATGCTCTTCTGTGAAGCGACGAAGGTTCCGGCAGGACAGTTGAGCTGCAGTCCGCCACAGGTTCCGATGCGCACGAGGGTGAGGGTGGTGTGCTCCGGTTTCTCGGTGCGAGTAGCGAAGTCGATGTTCTTCAGTGCATCCAGCTCGTTGACCACGATGTCAATATTATCGCATCCTATACCGGTGCTCTGCACGGTGATTCTCTTGCCTTTATATGTTCCGGTGATGGCGTGGAATTCGCGGCTTGCCACCTCGCACTCCTGGGTCTCGAAGTGAGATGCTACGAGGGCTACTCTGCCTGGGTCGCCCACAAGGATTACCTTGTCAGCCACCTGCTCCGGGCGCAGATGAAGGTGGAAGCAACTTCCATCTTCATTGATGATGAGTTCTGATTCTGCAAAATATTTGCTCATAATCTTTATGTTTTGATGGTTATAAATTATTATAGGGGAGTTAAGAGATTCCCTTAACTCCCCCTTAAACTCCTTCCTTACTTCTGGAGAGGAATCTTCTTGACGCGGCGCTCATGACGGCCACCCTCGAAGGTAGTAGCGAAGAACTCGTCGAGGATAGCCTCGGCGGTCTTGTTGTCAACGAAACGGCCAGGAAGTACCAATACATTGGCATCATTATGCTGGCGAACGAGATGAGCAATCTCCTTGCACCATGCCAAACCGGCACGTACACCCTGATGCTTGTTCAATGTCATGGCGATTCCCTCGCCACTGCCGCAAATGCCGATACCTGGATAAACCTCGCCGCTCTCAATGCCTTCGCCGAGCGCATGGCCGAAGTCAGGATAGTCAACACTCGCATCGCTGTATGTACCGTAATCCTTTACAGGATAACCCTTCTTCTCCAAATATTCCAATACGAACTGCTTCAATGGAAAACCTGCATGGTCGCATGCAATACCAACTGTCTTTACTTCCATAATACTTTAAGTTTTTAAGTGAAGAAACCGGGATAAACCCTTGTCCTTCATAAGGTTAATATTAAAAGAGTGAAAGGAGTCGGATGCCGGAAATGGAAATCTGCCATCCGGCAAAATCTCCAACTCCAGCTTCCAACTCCTGTTTAGTTTATGCTAATTAAGCCTCAGCCAAGAAAGCCTTGACCTGCTTGTAAACATTCTCACCTGTGTAGCCGAGCTTCTCATCGAGCACCTTGTAAGGAGCTGAGAAACCAAAGCTCTCCAAGCCCCAAACCTTACCGTTAGCGCCTACGAGACCCTCGAGAGTTACAGGAAGACCAGCAGTCATACCGAAGATCTTAGCGTTCTTTGGCAATACGCTCTCCTGATACTCCTTGCTCTGACCACGGAACAAGCCCTCTGATGGAGCACTTACCACGCGAACCTTGATGCCGTCGGCACGCAAAGCCTCGCAACCAGCCTCCAATGTAGAAACCTCAGAACCGCTTGCTACGAGGATAACGTCTGGATTCTCGTCGCTGCCTGCTACGATGTAAGCACCCTTGGCAGCCTGCTCGTAATCGTTACCCTCTGGCAAGTTGGCAATGCCCTGGCGAGAGAAGATGAGCGCTGTTGGAGTGTCAACGTTCTCCATAGCGAGCTTCCAGCAAACAGTAGTCTCTTCTACATCAGCTGGACGGAATACGCGAACGCTGTCCTTGCCTGCGTGATTCTTCAACTTCTCCATGAGACGGATCTGTGCCTCCTGCTCAACTGGCTCGTGAGTAGGTCCGTCCTCACCAACGCGGAATGCATCGTGAGTCCAGATGAACTTCACTGGAACCTGCATCAAGGCTGCCATACGGACAGCTGGCTTCATATAATCAGAGAATACGAAGAATGTACCCATTGCTGCAACCACACCACCGTGGAGCATCATACCGATACACATATCAGCCATAGTCAACTCAGCAACACCTGCCTGGAAGAAAGCACCTGAGAAGTCACCGCGAACGATGCTCTTGGTCTCCTTCAAGAAACCATCTGTCTTATCTGAGTTAGAAAGGTCAGCAGATGCACAGATCATGTTAGGAACCTGCTCTGCCAAAACACCGAGACAAGCAGCAGAAGCAGCACGAGTAGCTGAACCAGCCTTCTGCTCAACCTTGCTCCAATCTACCTTAGGAGCCTTGCCGCTGAACCACTCATCCATCTGAGCAGCCTTCTCTGGGTTAGCCTTGCGCCACTCAGCCTCTGCAGCCTTGCGCTCAGCAACAATCTTCTTCAACTCCTCAGCACGCTTAGCGTAGATCTCCTTTACATCGTCGAAGATAACGAATGCGTTCTCAGGATCACCACCGAGGTGCTTGATAGTGTTAACGTAAGCGTCGCCACCGAGAGGAGCACCGTGAGTATTGATGCAAGCCTCGTAGCTTGTGCCGTCTGCGCGGAGAGCACCCTTACCCATTACGGTCTTACCGATGATGAGGGTAGGGCGATCCTGCTCCTTCTGGGCAGCATCGAGAGCCTCACGAATCTGAGCTACGTCGTTACCATTGATCTTGATGACATTCCAGCCCCAAGCCTTGTACTTCATCTCTGTATCCTCGTTCATTACAACGCCGCACTCTGTAGAGAGCTGGATGTCGTTAGAATCGTAGAACATGATAAGATTGTTCAAACCGAGGTTGCCGGCGATACGACCTACACCCTGAGAGATTTCCTCCTCTACAGCACCATCAGAAATGTATGCGTAGATCTTGTGCTGCATCATGGTTGAACCCAGACGTGCCTCAAGGAACTTCTCAGCAACAGCTGCACCAGCTGCGAGTGCGTGACCCTGACCGAGAGGACCTGATGAGTTCTCGATACCACGCTGAAGATCGAGCTCTGGGTGACCTGGAGTTACTGAACCCCACTGGCGGAACTGCTTGAGGTCTTCGATAGAGAAGAAACCGCGCAAAGCCAAACCTGCATAGAGCATTGGGCTCATGTGACCTGGGTCGAGGAAGAAGCGGTCGCGACCTGTCCATGTTGGATCTGCTGGATCATAAACCAGGTACTCTGCGAAGAGCACGTTGATGAAGTCAGAACCACCCATAGCACCACCTGGGTGACCAGAGTTTGCCTTTTCTACCATTGAAGCAGCCAAGATACGGATATTATCTGCTGCATGATTCATTACTTTAATGTCGTTCATCATACAAATGTATTTAATGTTGTTGTTATTGTTTTTTCTGCTGAAACTGATTGCTCATCAGCCTCTTATCGTGAAGAGGACTGATGATATGAGCAATTTACCCTACAAAAGTACTATTTTATTTTCAAAACTACGATAGATTTTGCAGGAATTTTCACTTTCAAGGTGTTTTTCTTCAATTTTGCATCCTTGAATGTTGCTGGCTTCACTACATCCGGGTGCTCGAAATCGTTGAAATCGCTCACCTTCTTGCAGGTAAGAATCTCGCCTGCCACTGTCTTTGGAGCCTTCAGTCCATCGAGGCTGAACACTACCTCCTGAGCCTTGTCGAGGCTTACGTTGGCGAGTGAAACCACTACGGTGCCGTCTGCCTTCTTGGCTGCAGATGTAGAAACCACAGGAATCTTTCTGCCTTCCTTGGCGTGATCATCGCCACGGACATCCATAGAATCGCACTTCACGTCCATAGGGAGATAGGTTGCATCCTGGAAGTCCTTGTACATCTTGAACACGTGGTAGGTTGGAGTGAGAACCATATGACCGGTGCCCTTGGTGTCGGTGAGAATCATAGACTGGAGCACGTTCACTACCTGGGCGATGTTTGCCATCTTGATGCGGTCGGCGTGACGGTGGAACACGTTCAGAGAGAGAGCTGCGACGAAAGCATCGCGCATGCAGTTCTGCTGATAGAGGTGACCCTTGATGGTTCCTGGTTCCTCATCCCACCAGGTTCCCCATTCATCTACGAGCAGACCGATCTGCTTCTTTGGGTCAGCCTTGTCCATGATGGCTTCGTGCTTCTTGATCACGTCTTCAATGCCGAGGCATTTGCCCATGGTCCAGTAGTAGTCGTCGTTGCTGAACTTGGTAGCCGAACCCTTGCTTCCGCTCCATCCGGTTACTGTATAATAATGTAGGGAAATTCCGTTGGCACGATGACCTACACGGTCCATCAGCACCTTGGTCCAGTTGTAATCGTAGTCGCTGGCTCCTGATGCAATCTTGTAGAGTTCGTTGCCATCATAGTTGCGGCAATATACGGAGTAACGGCGGAAGAGGTCAGCGTAGTATTCTGGGCGCATGTTTCCACCGCATCCCCAGCTCTCGTTGCCCACTCCGAGGTATTTCACCTTCCATGCCTTGTCGCGTCCGTTCTGTCGGCGGAGCTTTGCCATCGGAGTATCGCCGTCGCTGGTCATGTATTCTACCCATTTAGCCAGTTCCTCTACCGTTCCCGAACCAACGTTGCCGCTGATGTAAGGCTCGCAGCCCAGCATCTCGCAGAGATTCAGGAACTCGTGGGTTCCGAAGGAGTTGTCCTCGATGGTTCCTCCCCAGTTGTTATTCTGCATCTTAGGGCGATTCTCACGCGGACCGATTCCGTCCATCCAGTGGTACTCGTCGGCGAAGCATCCTCCTGGCCATCTCAAGACTGGAACCTTGAGGTCCTTGAGGGCTTGGAGCACGTCGTTGCGGTAACCCTGGGTGTTAGGGATATTTGACTCCGGACCTACCCAGAGTCCACCATAGATGCAGCTTCCGAGATGCTCGGCAAACTGACCGTAGATTTCACGGTTGATTTTCTGAGTTCCCTGATTTGCATGGATGGTTCCTGTTACATCCTGAGCCTGAGCAGAGAATGCAACCGCTGAAGAGAGGAGGGCAGCAGCGAAAAGTTTATTCATCATGTTTGTAAGTTTTGTGTTGTTATAAGAATAGGGGTAAATTGAAGTTTAAATTTATTGATAGTACGTTTGTGAGGGTCAATTCCCCCCACAAACGTACTGAAAAAGATGGGATTATTTCTTGTTGGCTACAGCTGCCTGCTCGATGGCAAGACCAGCCTTGTAGGTTTCGATGTACTTGTCGAAACCTGCTACGTCTTCTGCTGTAGGAGCGATTTCTACACCTGTATTGCCGGCAAATACCTTCTGGTCGAGGTAATCAGCCAGGCTCAGCTTCTCAGCATTGTTGACGAGATAGCCTGCGAGCAGGGCAATGCCCCATGCACCACCTTCGCCTGCAGTCTCCATGACAGAGATAGGGGAGTTGATGGCTGCTGCGAGAATGCGCTGACCTACACCCTTGGTCTTGAACAAACCGCCATGACCGGTGATGCGGTCCACCTGTACCTTCTCGTCCTTGAACAATACATCGTTGCCAATCTTCAATACGGCTACTGAAGCGTAGAGGTTGGCGCGCATGAAATTGGCGAGGTTGAAGTGGTCGTTGGCAGAACGTACGAACATTGGGCGACCTTCTGCAAGACCTGTTACAGGCTCACCTGAGATGTAGTTGTAAGCAATCAGTCCGCCGCAGTCTGCATCGCCCTCGAGAGCGTGGTTGTAGAGCTTGCCGAATACCTCGTTCATATCTACAGGAACGCCGAGCAACTCCTGGTACTGCTTGAACAAGCCAACCCATGCATTGAGGTCGGAAGTACAGTTGTTGCAGTGAACCATGGCAACAGGACTGCCGTCTGGAGTTGTCACCATATCAATGACTTCGTAAGGTTGGCTCAAGGCTTTCTCCAACACAATCATAGAGAAAGAAGAAGTACCTGCACTTACATTACCGGTGCGCTGGCGAACGGCATTGGTAGCTACCATACCCGTACCTGCATCGCCCTCAGGAGGACAGAGAGGAGCACCAGCCTGGAGTGTGCCAGATGGGTCGAGCTTCTTGGCACCTTCCTCGGTCAGAACGCCAGCGTCTTCACCTGCGTTCAAAACCTCTGGGAGAATGTCGAGAATCTTCCAGCCCAGGTTCTTAGGCTCGATGAGCTTGTCGAACTTAGCTACCATCTCTGCATCGTAGTTGTTGGTGTTTGAATCGATAGGGAGCATACCTGATGCGTCGCCTATGCCCAGCACCTTCTTGCCTGTGAGCTGCCAGTGGATGTAACCGGCGAGCGTGGTGAGGAAGTCAATCTTATTGATGTGTTTCTCGCCGTTGAGGATAGCCTGATAAACGTGAGAGATGCTCCAACGCAATGGGATGTTGAAGTGGAAGAGCTCTGAAAGCTCGGCTGCTGCCTGTGCGGTGTTGGTGTTGCGCCAGGTGCGGAAAGGAACGAGGATGTTCTCATCCTTGCCGAAAGCCATGTAGCCGTGCATCATCGCAGAAATACCGATGGCTGCCAACTGCTTGATTTCGCAGTCGTACTCAGCCTTCACGTTCTTGCGGAGATCAGCGTAGCAATCCTGCAAACCTTTCCAGATGGTGTCGATGCTGTAAGTCCAGAGGCCATCAACCAGCTGGTTTTCCCACTCAAAGCTACCCTGTGCGATAGGGTTGTTGTCGGTGTCGATCAAGACAGCCTTGATTCGGGTAGAGCCAAACTCGATACCGAGGATGGCTTTACCTGATTCTATAATAGTTTTTGCGCTCATTTCTTATAATATTCAATAAAAATTATCTCAATGCCTTGTTGAGCATGTAGTAAATCTCATTGTTGCGGAGCTGCTGCTTGAAGCTGCTGATAGTTGTGTTCTTGTCGATGTTGACGAACTCAATACCCAGAATCTCGCAGAAGTCCTCCCAGTACTCAGCAGTGATGTCGTAAGAGAATGCACTGTGGTGAGTACCACCAGCGAGGATCCAAGCACCTGCACCAATCTCGAAGGTTGGCTGTGGAACCCAGAGTGCAGAAGCTACAGGGAGCTTAGGCATTGCCTTTGGCTCGATGCACTCTACCTCACTTGCGATGAGACGGAAACGGTTGCCGAGGTCAACTACAGTTGCCTTAACACCCTTACCTGTCTTAGATGTGAACACGAGGCGAGCTGTCTGCTGCTTACGGATACCGATGCCGAGGAAGTGAACCTCGAGCTTTGGCTTGTCTGTAGCGATCAATGGGCAAACCTCGAGCATGTGGCTCTGGAGGCTAGATGTGCGGTCCTCAGCGAAGTTGAGTGTGTAGTCCTCAAGGAATGAGCAACCCTTCTCCAAGCCCTGGTTCATTACCCAGAGTGTGCGGTAGAGGCAAGCTGTCTTCCAGTCACCCTCTGCACCGAAACCATAACCCTCTGCCATCAGGCGCTGTGAAGCCAAACCAGGAATCTGGTCGAAACCGCAGAAGTTAGGATCGTCGATGTCTGCATCGCCGAGGTCATCGAAGTTGGTTGTGAATGCTACTGCATTCTCATCCTTCAATACGCGACGGAGAGCAATCTCTGCCTTAGCTGCGTTCTTTACCTTCTCCCAGTAAACTTCCTCGCCAGACTCATCAATCTTGATAGTATATTCCTTCTTGTACTCCTCAACGAGAGCATCTGCCTCAGCATCTGTTACCTTCTTGAAGTACTCCATAAGTGAAGATACTGGGTAGTAATCTACGTGGTAACCCATGCGCTGCTCGAACTCTACGCGGTCGCCATCTGTTACGGCTACATTGTTCATGTTCATACCGAACATGAGGCAGCGTACGTTGTGAGCATCAGCAACACCTGCAGCTACGCGAGCCCATGTTGCAATCTGCTTCTGAGCCTCTTCGCTTTTCCAGTAACCTACAACTACCTTTCTAGGGATGCGCATACGGGTGCAGATGTGACCGAACTCGATGTCGCCGTGAGCAGACTGGTTGAGGTTCATGAAGTCCATGTCGATAGAATCCCAAGGGAGTTCTGCGTTATACTGAGTGTGGAAGTGGAGGAGAGGCTTCTCGAGAGCCTGCAAGCCCTTGATCCACATCTTAGCAGGAGAGAAGGTGTGCATCCATGTGATGATACCTACGCACTTAGCGTCGTTGTTGGCAGCCTTCATCACAGCCTCTACCTCTGCAGAAGAGTTAGCTGTGCCCTTGTAAACTACCTTGATTGGAATGATGCCACTGTTGTTCAGACCATCTACCATGTCCTTTGAGTGACCATCTACTATCTTAACTGTCTCGCCTCCGTAAAGAAGCTGTGCACCAGTTACAAACCATACCTCTAAATTCTCAAATGCTTTAATCATGATTGTTTGTTGTTTTATTGTTTTTAAATATTGTGTTATTGAAAATCTTTTTTATTCTTCTGTCAGCATCAATCTCATTCGGAGATTAGTGCTTCTTCTGTCCGTAGTAAGCGTTAGGACCGTGCTTGCGGTTGAAGTGCTTCTCTACGAGCAATGGGTTCATGGTGGTGTTTGGATTCACGCTGAAAGAGATGAACGCCATCTTTGCCACCTGCTCGGCTACCACTGCGTGATAGACAGCCTGGTCAGCATTCTTACCCCATGTGAAAGGACCGTGGTTCTTCACCAGTACACCTGGAGTGTGAACCGGGTTGATGTTGTCCTTCTTGAATCTGTCAACGATTACTACACCTGTATTGTGCTCATACTCGGCCATCATATCCTCTGTCATTGCATCGGTGCAAGGAATGCAGTCGTGGAAATAGTCTGCGTGAGTAGTACCGATGTTAGGGATGTCCAATCCAGCCTGAGCCCAGGCTGTAGCGTAGGTAGAGTGGGTGTGAACCACGCCGCCCAACTCTGGGAATGCACGGTAGAGAACCAGGTGGGTAGGAGTATCTGAAGAAGGATTCAGGTCGCCTTCTACTACCTTGCCGGTCTCCAGGTCAACTACCACCATGTCGCTCGCCTTCATGGTGTCATAGTCAACACCTGATGGCTTGATGACAACCAGACCCTTCTCGCGGTCGATTCCGCTTACATTTCCCCATGTAAAGAGCACGAGGTTGTGCTTCACCAGGTCAAGGTTTGCCTTGAACACTTTTTCTTTTAATTCTTCTAACATAATATATTTCGTTAAAGTTATTTATTTCTATATTGGGAGTTCCTTCAGCAAAGGAACTGTTTGTTTTCTATTTCAAGTTGAACGATGGGTCTTCCTCGTATGCTTTCTTGTTGAAGCGGTAGAGGGCAGCGCCTCGTTTCGAAGTAACCTTGTCGATGAGTTCTGTCTTCTCGATAAAGTCAATATCCTTCACGCGCTTGCGGAAGTTGCGCTTGTCAATCTCTTCTCCCATCACAGCCTCGAACACGTGCTGAAGCTGAGTCAGCGTAAAGAGGTCGGGGAGGAGCTTGAAGCTCAGTGGCTCATGATTGATGCGACGGCGAATCTGACAGATGGCGTCGTGAATCATGGTTCGGTGGTCGGAATAGAGTTCTGGAAGTTCATTCAGGCTTACCCATTCCAGGCCGTGCTCGATGCGGAGACTATCATCGTAATCTACCACATTGATGAGGGCGCAATAGGCGATGGAGATGACTCGCTCACCTGGGTCACGGTCGATTCGGCCGAACGCACCCACTTGTCTAATATAGAGGTTCTTCATTCCAGTAAGATCCAGGATGACTCTGTTTGCAGCGTCCTCTAGATTTTCGTTGGCTCCAACGAAACCACCATAGAGTGACCATTCGCCGCGTCCCGGGTCCATTTTTCGTTTGCCTATCAGAACTTGAAGGTTGTTGCCGTTAAATCCGAAGATAATGCAGTCCACGGAAACCAGAACTTTGGAGTATTCATTATAAAACTGCGTCATGGTCGTGTTGATTTTTGATGTTAAGATTCAATGAATTTGATTGATAGTTTTTTTTAGGGAAGTTGGGAGTCAGAAGGAGAAGAAAGGAACCTGCTAACTATTACACACTAAAGGAAAATTCCATCCTTTCAGCTTCTAACTCCTAACTTTTTCTATATTTTACCAGAAGTAAGCGTAGAATGCAGCGCAGAGGCCGATTACTACGAGTGTACCTATGATATCGAACGCACCCCAGCTCTCACGGATAGACTTCTTGAAGTCGGATGTGAAGGTGATTGCCTCTACCTGCTCCTTGCTTGGGGCTGGAGTGAAGCAGCTCACTACTACCATGAAGATGATGAGGAAGACGAGCAGCCAGCACTCGAACACGAGCCAGTTGGTCTGCCAGAACCATGCTGTGTAATCCCAGAACGCACCATCCATTGTTGCCTTACCTGTATCAGTAATGACGTTGGTAACGAGGCGGAGCATACCGATGAGGAAACCGGTAATCATGGTGTATTCACCTGCCTTTGGAGTAATCTTCTTGAAGAAAATACCCATCGCAAATACTGCTACCATGGCTGGAGCCAGAAGTGACTGGATTCCCTGGAGGTAGTTGTAAAGGGTGTCCATCTTCATCATGATTGGCAACCAGGCAAAACCGAGAACTACAACTACTACGGTAGCGATACGGCCAACGAGTACATAGTGAGCCTCTGACATTCCCTTCTTCAATGGCTTGTAGAAGTCCTCGGTGAAGAGGGTAGCACAGCTGTTGAAGAATGCTGCCAATGAAGCAACGAGTGCGCAGATGAAACCGATGGTTACGATTCCCTTGATACCTGCAGGAAGCACGGTCTTTACCATGATGGCGAAGGCTGCATCAGTCTCGTTCATCTGGATTGCGCCCTTCTGAGCCAGAGCTGCTGCAATCATACCTGGAATGAGGAACATGAAGCAAGGGAGAACCTTGAAGAAACCGGCAGCGATAGTACCGCGGCGAGCACGCTTCATTACCTCTACGTTGCTCTCGCCAGGAACCTGACCGAGTACACGCTGAACGATGTGCTGGTCAGTACACCAGTACCAGAAACCAATGATGGTTGCACCGATGAATACTACGAAGCCTGGATACTCCTGATACATTGAGTCACCAGCCTCCCAGTGGAACATGTGGGTTGTACCGTAGCCGTTGTTCAACTTGCCGCAGTAGTCCATCATATCTGCCCAACCTGCAGAGATGCTTCCACCGCCGAGGGTAGAGAGACCGAGGAAGAGCACGAGGAATGAACCGATGACGAGGATAGGAGTCTGGATGGTTGACAGAGTCATTACACCCTTCATACCGCCGAATACGGTGAAGATGGTGGTGAGAATGATCAAACCGATAGCACCTACCCAGAAGTTCAAGCCCCAGAGATACTCGAAGAAAATACCACCTGTAAGTGCAGTAACGCTCACCTTGGTGAGAATGTAAGCAACGAGTGTGATGATAGAGAGCCATGAACCTGTACGCTGAGTATAGCGGAACTTCAGAAAGTCAGGCATGGTGATGATCTTACCCATCTTGTTGATGAGCAACTGATAGAAAGGTACGAACAACCAACCGAGGATGAGGATCATCCAACCCTGCATCTCCCAGTGAGCCATACCTACACCGCTCTTGGCGCCAGTACCAGCAAGACCCACAAGGTGCTCTGAACCGATGTTGGCTGCGAAGATAGCCATACCGATTACATACCATGGCTCGCCCTTACCGAAGAGGTAAGCAGAAGAGTCTTCACCTTGCTGAGCCTTTCTGTCTTTCACAATCGCATGCCAGACTGCCCAGATAACGCCGATTACACCAATGGCGAGTACTGCCCAATCAAGCCATACGAATTCTGTTGAATTCCAATTCATAATTACTATAAGATCGTTTGTTTATTTATTATTGTTTATTCTTTCTTTTATTGGATGCTTAATCCTATGGAGTTCGGCGGATTTGCAATCCGCCGTTTTGCCTTCCTTACTTGGGTCTCGGCGGATTTGCAATCCGCCGCATAGCCATTCCTTACTTCTTGACGCTGAACTTGTAAGCGAGGTGAGAGTAGTACTTCTCTCCTGGCTTCAAGGTTGCATCTGTCCATCCCTTTACGCCCTGGGCTATCTTGGTAGGTGAATCTGGATACATCTGGCTCTCGAAGCAGACACTCACGTGCTTAGGATACTTGATTCCATGCTTGCAGGCAATACCTGTTCCCTGGAAGTTACCAGTATAAACTTGGATTCCTGGCTCATTGGTGAAAACCTCGAGGAGGATTCCGCTCTTTGGAGAGTAGAGGCTTGCGCAGATGGTCTTGTCGTCGCCCTTGCCATCCTTATAGGTGTTCAGACACCAGTTGTGGTCGTATCCTGTAGCGTTCTTGATCTGGTCGAAGCTGTAATCTACCTTCTTGCCAATCTCGGTAGGAGTGCGGAAGTCCATTGGAGTTCCTTCTACGTCCTTGATTTCACCTGTTGGAATATAGAGTGAATCTGCAGGTGTGAACTTATCTGCATTGATGTACATAACCTGATCGAAACCTTCCTTAGAAGGATCGCCATTCAAGTTGAAGTAACTGTGGTTGGTCATGTTAACCACGGTCTCCTTATCGGTTGTAGCACCAAACTCGATGTCGAGTGTATTGTTGCTCTTTACCGTATATTTTGCTGTTGCAGTAACATTGCCAGGGAAACCATTCTCGCCATCCTTTGCCTGGATAGTGAAGGTTACAGAAGAATCATTCTTCTCTGTAATATCGTAAACCTGGTTCAACCAACCGGTAGCACCTCCGCCGTGAAGACAGTTGCCATTGTCGTTTGGCTTCAGATTATATGTCTTGCCTGCAAGAGTCAACTTGGAGTCCTTGATACGGTTGGCGTAACGGCCTACTGATGATCCGTAATCAGAAGGAGAGTTGAGGGTGTCTGCATACTGGTGGATGTTGTCGTAGCCGAGAACTACATCTGTAGGCTTGCCATCCTTGTCAGGGACAGAGATGGAAACTACACGACCACCATAGTTGGTGAGGCAAACCTCCATGCCGTTGGCATTCTTGAGGGTAACTAACTCAGTCTTCTTGCCCAAAACAGTAGAATCGAAGTCTGCTGGATTCAAGCCAGACTGTGTTAAACTAGCATTGCTGCTTGAAGAACATGCTGAGAGGGTAGCGACTGCTGCGAAACCAACTCCCATAAAAAGGTTCTTTACGTTGTTCATTTCTAGGTTGCTTTTAATGTTGTTTACTAATTTTGGGTGTAAAATTACAATTTTATTTTGAAACCACAATACTTTTCCCTAACTTTTTTTCTTCTATAGTGTGTTTTTAACACTATTTGCATCAAAGCCCCCTCTTTTCTGTCGTTTTTCCCGTGTTTTTTGTCTTTAATCTGCTTTCTATGATAGGGGAGTGTCATTAAGGTCAGTGTCATTAAGTGTCATTAAGCTTTTCCGGTCATTAAGGTCACGGTCATTAAGGTCATTAAGCTTTTTCGGTCATTTCCGCCCGTAAGCTCCTCGCGCCCTGAAAAGGGCAAAATCTTTCAAGTCGTGACAATATCTTATAACGAAAAAACTGCAGCTGGCAAACACCAACTGCAGTTCCTTTATATTATAATAATGTGTATCTATTAGCAAACCTTGTGAGAACCCTCAGAGATAACTACTGGGTAAACCTCAGGTGCGTGACCATACTTAGCTGTGAACTTAGCTGTAACATCCTCAACGAACTTGTCGTAGATGTCGTCCTTAACCAAGTTGATGGTGCAGCCACCGAAGCCACCACCCATAATACGGCTACCAGTAACACCATTCTCCTTGGCAACCTCGTTCAAGAAGTCGAGCTCCTCGCAGCTTACCTCGTATTCCTTGCTCAAACCGTGGTGAGTCTCATACATCTTCTGACCTACAGTCTCGTAGTCACCCTTCTCAAGAGCATCGCAGACTGCCAATACGCGGTCCTTCTCGCCCAATACGAAGTGAGCGCGGCTGTAATCCTCTTCGCCTACCTCAGCGCGAACCTCTTCCAACTGCTCCCATGTGCAATCACGGAGAGTCTCGAACTTAGCCTCTGGGTGCTTGGCAGCGATGTGCTTAACCACGTTCTCGCAAGAGTTGCGGCGGTCGTTGTATGGAGAACCAGCCAACTCGTGCTTAACCTTAGAGTTAACCAGGCAGAGCTTGTAACCCTTAGGCTCGAATGGGAAGTACTCGAACTCACGGCTGTTGCAGTCGAGACGCATCAACTTGCCCTCCTTGCCGAATACAGAAGCAAACTGGTCCATAATACCGCAGTTTACACCTACGTACTTGTGCTCAGTAGCCTGACCAGCGAGAACGAGATCCCACTTAGAAACCTTGTTGTCACCGAAGAGATCGTTCAAAGCGAAAGCGAAGCAGCTCTCAAGAGCAGCAGAAGAAGACATACCTGCACCGAGAGGCACGTCGCCATAGAATGCAGCATTGAAGCCCTTTACATCAACACCCAGAGCCTTCATCTCCTGACAGATACCGTAGATGTAGCGTGCCCAAGATGCGCGAGGACCCTCAGGGTCGTTTACCTTGAACTCTACACGGTCCTTCAAGTCGATAGAGTAGAGCATCACTGTCTCTGTTCCGTTAGGACGGATCTCAGCCATAATACCCTTATCTACTGCACCTGGGAATACGAATCCACCATTATAATCTGTGTGCTCGCCAATCAGGTTAATACGACCTGGTGACATATAGATGTTACCTGTTTTGCCATCAAAGTGCTTGATGAAACGGCTTCTTACTTTTTCGATGTCCATAATAGTTGTTGTTTAAAAAGTTATTATTAAAGATTTGATTATAAGCTAGTTATTCCCGGATAAATCAAGTTTTGCTTCACCCGGGAATAGATTTTTCCGGAATTTACTCTACAGGGATGTCCTTGTTGACATTCTTGCAACCTGCGAGCGCATAGAAAAGAATGTATGCGATCATGGCGATGATAACCCAGTAAGATGCGATAGGGCCAGCAGCCTTAGCAACTGCATCCTGGATGAGAGGCATTACACCACCACCAACTACCATCATCATGAAGATACCTGATGCCTGAGCTGTGTATTTGCCAAGACCCTCAACAGCAAGGTTGAAGATTCCACCCCACATGATAGAAGTACACAAACCGCAGATGGCGATGAGCACACACTTGGTAGGGATTGTAAATGCTACAACGCCAGTACCGTGGTCGTCGAGCTTGAGAAGGCTTGCAATCTCTGAATCACCTGCCAAAGAGAAGTTCAATGTGTTTGCCTCTGGCAAGAAGATGGCTGTGAACAACAGGAGGATAGCTACTGTTGATACTACTGTCATCTGTGTCTTGGTAGAAACGGCACCGCTGATGAATGAGCTGAGGAATCGGCCGCACATCATAAGCAACCAGTAAACTGCTGCGAAAGCACCACCTACAGAAGCTGCACCTGTGAAGTCCATGCTACTGATGTAGAAGATAAGCTGAGCAGGAATACCAATCTCAACACCTACATAGAAGAAGATACCGATGACACCGAGTACGCAGTGACGGAAAGACCAAGGACTGTGGTCGTACTGTACATTCTCCTTCTTGATGTTTGGCTCAGGAATAGCTACGAACCAGATGATGAAGAAGGCTGCGATGAATACTGCCATACCGATGAAGAGGAGAGGAGCAACGTCGCTCATACTGGTGTTGGCTGTAACTGTACCTACGAGCACACCTGCCAACAATGGGGTAAGAGTACCACTCAATGAGTTCAATGTACCACCAATCTGAATGAGCTGGTTACCACGGTTACCGCCGCCACCGAGCAAGTTCAACATTGGGTTTACCACTGTGTTAAGCATACATACGCAGAAACCGCAGATGAATGCACCCAACAGATAAATGATGAGGTTGAGGCAAACTGCGCCAGAGCTGAGTGTGAATACTGGGATGTCGTCACCGAAGATGCTTGATAAGTACTGAATCATCAAACCGATTGTACCGACTGCAAGCGCGATGAGAGCTGTTTTCTTGTAACCCTTATTTTCGATCATCTTACCTGCAGGAATACCCATAAAGAGGTAAGCGGCGAAGTTCATGAAGTTACCCATCATGGCTGCCCAAGAGTACTTGAAGCCCCAGATGTTGCCAAAAGGCGCTCCCATGTTAGTTACGAACGAGATCATTGCAAAGATAAAACACATCGTGATGATTGCAATGACACGACCGTTGTTGTTTCCATTGTTTTGTTCCATTGTTTAAACTTGATAGTTGATATTGTTATTATTTAATGTTTATTCTAGTCAGAATTTTACCGCAAAAAGGAGTGGCTGCCTCGAAGTTCTCTTTCCAGAGGCAGCAACTCCTATCTGATTATTAGTGATTTATCCTATTTCTCTACACCAAACTTGTAGATGGTCTTCTGGGTGTAGGTCTCACCTGGACACAATTTGCAACTTGGGAAGTAAGGGTGGTTAGGTGTGTCTGGGAACTTCTGTGCCTCGAAGCATACTGCGCTGCGGCGTGGGAAGGTTGCACCATGCTGACCCTTGAAGTCTGCCAAGAAGTTACCTGTGTACATCTGCATACCTGGCTCTGTGGTGTAAACCTCCATGGTGCGGCAGCTTACAGGATCCTTGATGCGAGCAGCAAAGCTCAACTCGCCCTCTTCCTTCTTGTTCAATACATAGTTATGGTCGTAGCCAGAACCATTCTTAATCTGCTCATCATCTGCATCGATGTCCTGTCCGATTGGCTTTGGAGTGCGGAAATCGAATGGAGTACCCTCTACCTTCAAGATCTCACCTGTAGGGATAGATGTCTCATCTATAGGGAGATAGTAGTCTGCGTTAACCTGACAGATGATGTTGTCAACTGTTGGGGTAGGGTTAGCAATACCCTGGATTGAGAAGAACGCATGGTGAGTGAGGTTGCAGATGGTCATCTTGTTGGTGGTTGCCTGATACTTGATGACGAACTCATTGTCGTCGGTCAAGGTATAAGCCACCCAAACCGTCAATTCACCTGAGAAACCTTCCTCGCCGTATGGGCTGGTGTACTTCAGGACAACAGCATTGTCGCTCATACGAGTAGCATCCCAAACATGTGCGTGGAATCCAGTAGGACCTCCATGCAAGTGGTTCTTGCCATTGTTGCATGCTAACTGATACTCCTTGCCATGAAGAGTAAACTTACCCTCCTTAATACGGTTACCGTATCGACCGATGAGCGTGCTCAAGAAAGGCTCAGGAGAGTTAATGACGTCCTGGATGTTGTCGTGACCCTGAACGAGGTTGGCATAGTTGCCGTCCTTGTCTGGCATCATGATAGCTACAACAGCACCACCGTAGTTCGTCACAGCAACCTCGTTGCCCTGATTGTTTCTCAACACGAAGAGATCAGTCTTCTTTCCCTGTACTGTGGTCTGAAAATCTTCTCTTTTCAAACCACACTTGTTAACTGGTTCTGTATTCATAATATGTCATTTTTTAGTTACTCTACTTTATGTTCTAAAGTAATCTACTGCAAAGTAACTAAAAAAAAATGAATGTGACAAATTATTTAGCAATTATTTGATTTAAAAAAACTAAAAATTTTCAGGAGAGCAAATCTGCCACTACATAACTTGAACCGCCAACGAAGACAAAATCGCCCTTTTCTGCATTTTCTAGAGCTGCATTATATGCTTCTTTTACAGAATGATATAGACTTCCGTGTAAGCCAAGCTTTAATGCAAGTTCGCTCAGTTTCTCTACAGGGATGGCTCTTTTGGTAGAAGGCTGCGTCCAGTAGTATTTTACCCGGTTTTCCAGCATTTCCTTCAATAGTTGTAATACGTGCGCCACATCCTTGTCATCCACCATGCCGAAAACGATGTGCTTTGTCTCGGCTTTTACGGAGTTGATCTGCGGTGCAAGGTAGTTCCAGCCGGCGAGATTATGGCCCGTATCGCAGATGGTGAGGGGAGCATCATTGAGCTTTTCCCATCTTCCGCGCAGACCAGTCAGTTCGCATACGTGGGCGAATCCTTCACGGATGGCTTCATCACTGACGGCGAGTTTCTGGCGCAGTATATGAAGTGCAGTCAGGATTGTCTTCTTGTTGCGCTCCTGATAGGAACCCTTGAGTTCCATATCCACATCGCTGGGTTCGCTGTTTTCCAGACGGGTTACGTCAAAGTCCTGGGCGAAAAGAATCGGTGCATTCTCAGCCTTCGCCTTGTTCTCGAATACAGGTCGGGTCTCCGGGAGGTATTCTCCAATGACTACCGGAACGCCAGGCTTGATGATTCCTGCCTTTTCACCGGCAATCTCGGCAAGGGTGTTGCCCAGGAACTGGGTGTGGTCGAAGCTGATGTTGGTGATGATGGAAAGAATAGGGGTGATGATGTTGGTGCAGTCGAGTCTTCCGCCCAGTCCCACTTCGATGACTGCATAATCCACCTTCTGCTCTGCGAAGTATTTCAGTGCCATGGCAGTGGTGAGTTCGAAGAAGGATGGATGAAGTGGTTCGAAGAAAGCACGGTTCTCTTCAACGAAGTCAATGACATACTGCTCCGGAACGCATTCTCCGTTCACTCGGATACGTTCTCTGAAATCTACCAGATGGGGAGAGGTGTAGAGTCCTACCTTGTAACCCTGGCTCTGAAGAATGGCAGCAAGGGTATGGGAGCAGGAGCCTTTGCCGTTGGTTCCGGCTATATGGATGGTCTTGTATTTCTGATGAGGATGACCGAAGTGATCATCCAGGGCGAATGTGGTCTGCAAACCTGGCTTGTAAGCCTTCGCTCCGATTTTCTCAAAGACAGGAGTACTGTTGAAGAGATATTCTGTTGTTTCTTGATAATTCATTTCCTATATATATAATAATGTGTATAAACAAAAAGAGGCAATCCCAACACCGGCGTCAGCCAATGATTGCGATTGCCAGTAATCTTTTGTTTGTCTAGAAAGATATTGTTCTCTAGAAATCACTTTCTCCTCATGATGGGAGAGAGTTATTTATTGAAGAGATTCTTGATGCTGTCGAAGAGAGACTTCTTGGTAGCCTTGTCGGCCTGGAAGTTCTCGCACTCCTTGAACTTCTTCACCAGTTCCTTCTCCTCCTTGTTCAGCGTCTTAGGAATATAGACAGTGATGTTCACGATGATGTCTCCTCTTCCATAACCGTATCCCTGGATGGCTGGCATTCCCTTGCCACGAAGGCGAACCTGTTTGCCCGGCTGGGTGCCCGGTTCAATCTTGATGGTGGTCTTTCCCTCCAATGTAGGGATTTCTACCTCACCACCGAGAACGGCTGTAGAGAAGTCGAGTACGAGATTGTAGTAGAGATCCTTGTCCTTACGCTCAAAGTTCTCACTCTTTTCTACACGTACAATCACCTGAAGATCGCCGTTTACGCCATTGTGCTTACCAGCGCCTCCCTTTCCTGGAACTGTTACAACCATTCCATCATCAACGCCAGCTGGGATGTTGATTTCTACAACCTCCTCGCCAGTTACGATTCCGTCGCCGCCGCAAGCCTTACACTTGTTCTTGATAATGTGACCTTCGCCGCCGCAAGTAGGGCAGGCAGCCTGGGTCTGCATCGTACCGAACATAGAGCGGACAGTGCGAACGGTGTAACCTGTTCCGTGACAA
The DNA here is from genome assembly GCF_003473645.1 of Prevotella sp. AM23-5. Lineage (NCBI taxonomy): Bacteria > Pseudomonadati > Bacteroidota > Bacteroidia > Bacteroidales > Prevotellaceae > Prevotella > Prevotella sp. AM23-5. The sequence goes on from NZ_QUCG01000026.1 coordinate 24,367, forward strand.
GTAGGGCAGGTCTCTGGCAGAGAACCACTCTCGCATCCTGTACCATGGCAAGAAGAACATGGAACGTCCTTGCGAATCTTGAACTTCTTGGTGCAACCTGCGTAAGCCTCTTCCAAAGTAAGCTTAGCCTGTACGCGCAAGTCTCTACCCTGGTATTGCTGTGGCTGGGCATTTCCGCCAAATCCGCCGAAACCGCCACCGAATCCACCGTGACCGCCGAAGATGTCGCCAAACATCGAGAAGATGTCGTTCATGTCCATACCTGCGCCACCGCCGAAACCGCCAAATCCTCCCTGAGGACCGTTGAATCCAAACTGATCGTACTGCTGGCGCTTCTGAGGGTCGTGAAGAACCTCGTATGCTTCGGCAGCTTCCTTGAATTTTTCCTCTGCCTCCTTGTTGCCAGGGTTGCGGTCTGGATGATATTTGATGGCTATCTTGCGGTAAGCTTTCTTAATTTCGTCTTCTGATGCCTGCTTATCTACGCCCAGCACCTCGTAATAGTCTCTCTTTGCCATTTTTCTCTATATTTTTATTGACCTACTGCTACTTTAGCGTGACGAATCACCTTGTCGTTGAGGGTGTAACCAGTCTGTACGCAGTCGATTACCTTTCCCTTCTTGTCATCGCCCATTCCTGGTACCATAGCGATTGCCTCGTGGAAATCTACATCGAAATCCTTGTCTGTAGTCTCAATCTTCTTCACGCCAAGACCTTCGAGTGTCTTGATGAACTTGTTGAAAATCATCTGTACACCTTCCTTGATAGCCTTAGGATCTTCGCTCTTGTCGGCGAGTGCGCGCTCAAAGTCGTCGAGGACAGGAAGGATGGCAGAGATGGTCTTCTCGCCACCATTGAGAATCAGTTCAGTCTTCTCCTTCATGGTGCGCTTGCGGTAGTTCTCAAACTCGGCAGTCTTGTAAAGCAAAGCCTTCTTGAGCTCTTCTACTTCCTGCTGAGCCTTCTTCAGAGGGTCAACTTCTGCCTTGTCTGCCTCATTGTCAGTATTCTCTGTCTGATTGTCAGCATCTGCCGACTTTGTGTCAGCCTTTTCCGCATTCTGCTCATCAGCCTTATTCTCTACGTTATCGTTATTCTGGGTAGCGTTCTGTTCTGCATTCTCATTGAGAACCTGCTCCTTTGCGTTACCGTCCTCTATATTTATTTTCTTTTCTTTTGACATAGCCTTAAATTTTTTAAACATGATTATTCTTTTATTGGTTGTTTTGACAAAAAGTGTGCCAACTCGATTCTCATCGAATTGGCACTTGTATAAAACTAAATGAATTAATATGGTTTTCTATTATTATTGTACTCCGTACATTTTAGCCTTCTGCTCCTTGATAGCCTCATCGTAGATGTACTCATCATAAGACATCAGCTTGTCGATGGTTCCAGAAGGAGTGAGCTCAATGATACGGTTTGCCACGGTGTTGATGAACTCGTGGTCGTGGCTGGCAAAGAGTACATTACCCTTGAATGCTACCAGGTTGTTGTTGAATGCCTGGATACTCTCCAAGTCCAAGTGGTTGGTTGGAGTATCGAGAATCAGACAGTTAGCGTTCTGCAACTGCATGCGGGCAATCATACATCTCATCTTCTCACCTCCTGAGAGCACGTTCACCTTCTTCAGTACTTCCTCACCGCTGAAGAGCATTCTACCTAAGTAACCCTTCATAGCCACCTCGTTGCCTGGACCATACTGGCTCAACCAATCTACGAGGTTCATGTCGCTCTGGAAGAACTCTGTATTGTCGAGTGGGAGATAGGCTGTTGTGATGGTAATACCCCACTTATATTCACCTGCGTCAGCCTTGCGGTTGCCGTTGATAATCTCGAAGAGGGCAGTCATCGCCTTAGGGTTGTGAGAGAGAAATACTACCTTCTCACCCTTCTCGATATTGAAGTTTACGTTGTCGAAGAGTACTGTTCCGTCCTCATCGCAAGCCTTCAAGCCTTCAACCTCCAGAATCTGGTTGCCTGGTTCACGGTCCATCTGGAAGATGATGCCTGGGTACTTACGGCTAGATGGGCGGATTTCCTCAACATTCAGCTTCTCCAACATCTTCTTGCGGGATGTGGTCTGCTTACTCTTAGCCACATTGGCAGAGAATCGGCGGATGAACTCCTCCAACTGCTTCTTCTTCTCCTCGGCCTTCATCTTCTGGTTCTGAGCCTGACGGAGAGCCAACTGAGAACTCTCGTACCAGAAAGAGTAGTTGCCGGCAAACATAGTTACCTTACCGAAGTCAATATCCACGGTCTGTGTGCTGACTGCATCGAGGAAGTGACGGTCGTGAGAAACCACGAGAACAGTCTGCTCGATGTTGCTGAGGTATTCCTCCAGCCACTCTACAGTGTCGAGGTCGAGGTCGTTGGTAGGCTCATCGAGGAGGAGGTTGTCTGGGTTACCGAAGAGAGCCTTCGCCAACATCACGCGCACCTTCTCTGTGTTGGAAAGCTCACCTACGAGCTTGTCGTGGCGATCTTCTTTTACGCCAAGGTTCTGAAGCAACTGGGCAGCATTGCTCTCAGCCTCCCAACCGTTCATCTCGGCAAACTTAAGCTCCAATTCTGCTGCGAGGTTACCATCCTCTTCAGTCATCTCTGGCTTAGAGTAGAGGCGCTCGCGCTCCTTCATGTTTTCCCACAAAGGCTGATGACCCATCAGAACGGTGTCCATCACGCGGAACTCGTCATACTTGAAGTGGTCCTGCTCCAAAACGGAAAGGCGCTCGCCTGGTCCCATCTCCACAGTTCCCTTGTTTGGCTCCAGATCGCCGCTGATGGCGCGGAGAAGAGTTGACTTGCCGGCACCGTTGGCACCGATTACGCCGTAAATATTACCATGTGTGAACTTGAGGTTTACATCTTTGTAAAGCACTCGCTTACCGAATTGAATTGCAAGATTTGTTACTGTAATCATTCCTTATTTCTAAATATCTTTTTATCTGATTTTATCTTTATTTGGGTGCAAAGGTACGAAAAATTATTTGTATATCAATGTTTTATTGGCAAAAGTTACTAATTTTTAGTTAAAAACTGGTCTCCTCTTTGTTATTTTGCAGAAAAGTCTTACTTTTGTAGGCTGAATTGGCGCCAATAGGGGCTGATTCTTCGGTTTGAGTGTTAAGAACAAAAGATGAATCCAAAACACGAAATTGGTTTTAGAACATGAGACAACAAAATAGAAAAGGAAATTTTAGTAAGCACACCAACAATGCTTATGGCTACGGAAATCCCAATGAATACGACCACTACAAGGTGGAAAAGCCTGCTCAGTTGTTGGAATGGCTGATGGAAAACGTGAAAGGTCCTAGCAAGACCAAGGTGAAGCAGACTCTGCAGGGCAGGGGAATCAAGGTAGATGGAAAAACCATCACCCAGTTTGACTATACCCTGAAACCTGGCATGAAGGTGAGCGTAAGCAAGACCAAGAAGAACCAGGATGTCTTCAAGAGCCGTTATCTTAAGATTGTCTATGAGGATCGTTATCTCATCGTCATTGAAAAGAACGTAGGCATTCTCAGTATGGCTGCCGGTCATTCTACCCTGAATGTAAAGAGCGTATTGGATGATTACTTCCACAAGACCCGTCAGAACTGTCAGGCTCACGTAGTGCACCGCCTTGACAGAGATACTTCGGGCTTGATGATTTACGCCAAGGACAAGCAGACTGAACTTGCCCTGGAAGACGACTGGCACCATAATGTATATGACCGCCGATACGTGGCGCTGGTTTCTGGAGAGATGGAGGAAGATGAAGGTACGGTTGCCAACTGGTTGAAGGACAACAAGGCGTACATTACCTTTGCCAGCGATACTGACAATGGGGGCAAGTATGCTGTTACCCATTTCCATACCCTGCAACGAACCACAGCGCATTCTCTGGTAGAGTATAAGTTGGAGACAGGCCGCAAGAACCAGATTCGTGTTCATACAGCCGATATGGGTCATCCTGTATGTGGAGACATCAAGTATGGTAATGGTGATGATCCATGCGGTCGCCTTTGCCTGCACGCCTATGTTCTCTGCTTCTATCATCCGGTAACCCATCAGCCAATGGAATTCGAAACTCCGATTCCAAATGAATTCGTCAGAGCGATGAAGGAAGACAACAGACCTTTCGATGAAAGAGGCAGAAATCCTAAGGAGGCAAACCGCAAGCCATTCAGAAAGGAGGGACGAAATGGATAATAATTTCCTTTATTATGCTTTTGCCCTGGTGGCGCTGGTTGTTGGTCTCTTTACCCTGAAGAAGGTTGCAACCTGTTTGGTCAAGACGGTGGTGGGAGTTATTCTCGTAGCTGTTCTTGCAGCCATCTATTGGCTTTATTTATCTTAAGCTATTGGCTTTAATTTTTCTTAAGCATCAGACCATTTCATAAAAAAAATAGTCCGGTAAGAATCAAGCTTTCGCTTGCCTTACCGGACTTTACGTTATCTTTTTACCTTCTAATAATACCTATTTGTATTGTCTTTACAATTGGTATTGCCAGATGTAGTCGAAGCCGAGTACGCCCTCTGCTACCTTCTGGGTGTCTCCAGTAGCCCAAAGCTCTTTCATGATCTGTTTATATTGTTTGTTATTTGTTTTATTCGTTAGTTCCATAATAGAATATCATCTATTTCTTTCTCGATACCTAAATCTTTCTGAAAAGGAATTCGTACCTAATTAAAAAGGGACCCGTACCTGTTAGAAAAGAAATTCTTATCTTTCTGAAATCTGATGCAAAGGTATAAAAAATATCGGTATCTTATATCGAAGATGGAGCGAGATACGGGAGTCGAACCCGCCTCACAGGCTTGGGAAGACTCTCGCATGTATTGGTAAATCTCTAACGCTCTGATGCTTAGGTTCATCGAATAATACTGCACTCACATATTACTCACAAAAATGCTGTTTTTGCTATTTTAATGGCGTATATAACGCTGCCGTTATTCCTTCATAACCAGATATTGTGTTTGAAACGAATACCTGCTTACTTGCTGCGTCAACAGACTTGGCGTTTATGTAAACGTACCCCTGACTTGCGATGCCACCTAGATACCTTTCGCTCATGAAACGATTCATCATCTGTAATGCCTGGGAAGAGTTTCCGTGCATTGTCATCGCAACGAAGGCACTCTCCAGTTTGTCTTTCTTGAAAGAGTATACTACGACATCGATATCCTCGTTCATCGCTGGATAGTAGAAAAGCATTGTCCTGTCGCTTCTCTTTGTATCAAGGCTTCTGGTCTCGTACCTCATTACATCCTCAGGTGTTGCATTCATCTTGCATAATGGCTCTCTGAAATAATTATATAGGCCTCTCACTGTAACGTTACATTGGCTCTTGGATCCTCCGGATATTGCGTATATGGCGGTCTCACCGACGTGATTGGCTGTGACCTCTCCGTCGTTCACGGATGCGACAAAGGTGTCTTCAGAAGACCAGGAAGCCTTACCTGTATGGGTGATAGTGTACTTATCTCCCTTTTGTAAGGTGATGGCTCTCTCGTTCATTGAGAATGGTTCGTCATCGCTACTGCTACTACTGCAAGAGAAAAATGACACTCCTGCCAAAGCAAATACTGCTGCTAATAATACCTTCTTCATAATCCTTATATATAATAATGTTATACCTCGATTCCGTTATCTGCAAGAATCTTCCTGAGAAGACGAATCTCGCTGTCCTTAGACTTGATAGTCTCGTTCTGTGCGTTGATGATCTGAATGAGCTGTGCATTCTTGTCTATTAAAGACTGCTCTTCTCGCTCTTTTGCTCGTTCTGTGCCAGTTTCGATATTCTGGTTGTTATGGTGGCCAAACATACTTGCTATTACTGACGTTGATGGACTCGAGCAGTCTTTTGCATGCTGAGCTGCTCGTTCTATTTCCTCTTTTATCAAGTCTCCAGCAATGTGTAGATGAGGATAGCTGCCGGACATTCTGTTTAGCTCTTTTGTCTTCTCCTCTAGCTTCTCAGGCAAGTACATCGGACCAACGCCGGTTTCAAGCCATTGGTCATTAACCAGCAATGAATGTTTCATTTTACTTATGTCCATCTTGGTGATAGCAACCTTGCCGTCGAGCTTCCTGCCGATATTACTTATATCGGTCACATTCATGAACTGTTGCTTGTTAAGCTGTTCGCACTTCATTACTTCCTTCAGTCTTTCTTGTAGTCCTGCTACACGATTTTCTGTTACTGCCATACATTTTTAGTTTTATATACGTAACTAAAACCGTCTAAAGTGCTAATAAAGGTTAACGGTACAAGAAAAACGTGTAAATTACTTGGTGATTACACGAAATTCATGTACCTTTGCACTCGTTGACGGTCGAGTAACCAACAAAGCCGTTACAAACGGAGGCTTGTGCGACCGAAAGTACGTACTTTACATTGACACTGCAAATATACGACTTTTTTCGCACAACGCCAAATTTTTAATGGTTTATTTAAGTAACAAAGATGAAAAAGGTCGCAAGAATAACAAAACAGGACATATTGGGCATCAAGCCAGGAAAATTTGAAGTCTTCCTGCTTGAATCCGCAAGAGCAGTTCGGTCGGCAGTAACATACGCCTATCAGCTTGCTCAATACGAAGATTTGCCGAAGGGTGTACTCAAATACTCAACTTCGGCAGACTATAAGAACCATACAGCGATTATCACCGCTGTTCCGGTTGAGTAGTAAACTTTAAAAGATTAAAGTATGGAGGAAATTATAAAACTCGGAAGAACCGATACAATGACATCTCTCGAAATTGCAGAGATAACCGGGAAAAAGCATGCTCATGTGATGCGTGACATTCGTTCATTGATAGAGCAGGGAGTTAACGGATCCAACTTTGGATTGGTTAATTATAAAGATAAAAAAGGAGAGGTGAGGCCAATGTTTGAGCTAACACCAAAGGGTTGCTTGATTTTAGCGAGCGGCTATGACGCTTTGCTCCGTGAGAAAATAATAAATAAGCTTGAAGAACTTGAGAAGAAGAATCACCTGGAGCAGTATCAAGTACCTAAGTCTTTCTCCGAGGCCCTTATGCTTGCAGCAAAGCAGCAGGAGAAGATAGAGCAACAACAGCTTGCTCTAGAATCGAAGAACAAAGAGATTGTACAGCTCTCGGCTACAATCACCGAGATGCAGCCAAAGGTTAGTTATGTTGATACAATCCTTTCGAGCAAGGAGACCGTTACAACGACACAGATTGCTCAAGACTACGGTCAATCAGCAAAAGCGTTCAATATCTTGCTGAGAAACTTCGGCGTTCAACGTAAAGTTGGTGGTCAGTGGATTCTCTACGCAAAGTATCTCCCTTGTGGTTACGTTCAGTCAGAAACAGTTTCTATCACTCATCGTGATGGTAGTGCAGGTTCTGTAATGCACACAAAGTGGACTCAGAAAGGAAGACTATTCTTGTATGATGAGTTAAAGAAACATGATATCCTTCCATTAATTGAGAAATAGCCTATGCCTCGCAAGAAAGTATCAGTAGAGCCTGTCGAAAAGATATGGCTCTCCACAAAAGAGTTCGCCAAATATATTGGTATGAGCACAGGATACATACACGACTTGAGAAGGAGCGGCCAGATTCATCATTATATGATAGGTAACACCGCATTCTTCAAAAAGTCTGATGTTGATGAGCTGATTGAAGGACACAAGGTATGTTGATGTCCAAGGATAGAATACTTTAACATATTTCACATATATTTGAATTTGCCCGTGAGGGTTCTGGAAACAACTCATTGTTAGTTGGGTATTGTTAGCTTAGTTCACAGCGGTGAATGATGGAGCGGATTTTTAATTGGTTAGTCCGCTCCAAAATGGACCAGTAGCTCAGCGGAAGAGCAATCCCCTCCTAAGGGATAGGCCACGAGTCCGAATCTCGTCTGGTTCACACTATCTTACTAATTCCGTTTCGTGTGTATCTCAAACGGTGCAAAGATAAGCCCACGACCTTATAAAGTAGGTAGTTCGGGCAGCTACAATCTTGCATCGGGAGAGGTTCGGAAAGGATTGGAGAAGTAGTTCTTTGACATATTGGACATATAGCGCATTATAGCGTTAGTGTACGTGTAAGATAGTACGGGTAGAGCGGATTTAATTATCTCAGGTCGGGAACCTATAGCGAAGATGCCCAGAAGGAACGCACGTAGCACGGAAGACCAGTTAGACATGATTTACTCTTTCATAAATTTCCCATCCGCCGAACTGCCACGGAACGAAGAATTGTCGTGGTAAGCGGAGGATCAATGAGAAGAAGATGTAAATCTCTGGCCGAAGGTGCCTGGACCTATAACCCCGGCACCGGAGAGTCAAAGAACCCTATGGCCATGCAAGTCCACCATCGAGAATGGTTGGCGTTGGCAAGCCTCTTATATTATATATAAGGTGTAGAATACACAGACTTGAGGTTCTAAAGAGATGATTGGTGTAATGGAAGCACGGCGACAACTAGATGATACCGATTTCTTATCGTCGTTGGTGGGGGTTCGAGTCCCTCTTCATCTCCCATAGATTATACTTTTGGATTTAGTTGGAGGCATAATGTGCCTCTACGCTGTTTTTATTCAGTGTGTTGCTTGTCTGTGAAGACAGGCTCATATCTTGTTTCTAGATTACATTTTATTAATAATGTTTTGCATAACAAGTGCAGCCCGTCTGTGAAGATAGACTGCACAATACGGATCTGTAGCTCAACGGTAGAGCGCCGGGGACATCATCCGGAGACAGGAACGTCCGACTCGTCCCAGATCCACGAAGAATGAAAATTGTGAGTATAATTTTAGTTTAAAATGCGTTCTGGTTAACTATCCTGGCGAGGAGGTGATCGTATTTTTATTATTTAGATTTATTTTTAGTTTCGTGCGCTCTGTACGTGAGTATCGGGCGCCTTAAAATAGCCTATTGTGCGTAGTTGATATATATTCAGGTGGCGTAGCTCAGTAGCAGAGCGCCAGGGGAAGGCCCTTGGAGGTCGATGGTGCGAGTCCATCCGCCACTCCAAAAGATACTTTTCATTTTTCCTAAATTTTAATTAAAACGTTGAAACTAGCCCAGTAGCTCAACTGGATAGAGCCGTGGAATCAGCCGCGAGGTTGGGAGTTCGAGTCTCCCCTGGGTTTACTATAAGTTTGTTCATGGAAGGTTTATTTGTTTTATATTATCTTAGGGTCTGAAGGCGTTCAGCAATAAATGATTCAATTATTCCATAAATACTCCTCCCGCTTGTGAAAGTAGGAGGATTGCTTCGTTAGCTCAGCTGGTTAGAGCTGTAGTCACCATATTGGACTGCGTAAGTCGCAGGTTCGAGTCCTGCACGAGGCACGGCAATGTATATGTCATAAGTTTTTTAGTTTTTAAGTTTTTAATGGAGGGAGTGAGGTCGTCAATTCGGCCTCCTCCCGATTGTTTTGAGTTGGAAACAATATGAAGGTAAAAAAGACAATAAGAATCCGCAAGGAGAATATCAGGGAGCTCAAGAAGCTAGAATGCGTCGAGAGTATTGAACAGAATGGAAGGGACATTCTCGTCCGTTTGAAGCCCGAGCACACAGAAGGAAAGCAGGAGGCCTTCAAGGACGAGTATCTCGTGCAGTGGAATAACGGTAAGTGGCAGCGCTTCGGCGAGGCAGCGTTCAATCATCTCTACAAGAATCCCGCAAAGGAGGCGGGTGCGGCATGGGACGAGTAGGGTCAAAGAAGTATTACGCTCCCGATGGGAACGAATACGATTCCAGGGAAGAGTACCTGTACTTGCAGTACATCCTCGATGATCCTGGCATAAGCTGCATCCACAGGCAGGTAACCATCACTGCAATCAATCCGGTATGGATGCTGAAACCAAAGCAGCTTAAGACTAAGGTCAAGTACGAGAGAAGGTCACTGCTTTACGGGCATAACTATACTGCCGACTTCGTTTACCGGGAAGGCGATAAGATTGTGATATGCGATGTCAAGAGCCTCTACACATCAAAGCTAAGAGAGTTCTCTATAACTACAAAGGCTGTCGTGGCAAGACTTATCGCCCACAACAGGAAACGTCACAACGGCGAATCCGTCGTGATATTCCGCAAGGCTATCAAGGTGAAGAAGGATGAGTGGAAAATCGTTGATTACCCTCCTTCTGACTGTACTATATTATAATAAGGTGTAAAATCTAAAAGATATGGTTATCATTTTCAATAGTTTTCTGCTGACGGTACTAATGTTCGCAGCAGGTGCGTTTATCACAAAATCCCTTGGTTGGGATAAGGAAGACTAGTAGTTTAATTATAAATATTTTAAATTATGGACAAAGACAAGATTATCGTCAGTGTAGTAATTGACAAGCAGGCTCTTATTGACAGAGCATTCGACATCTCGAAGAATCCTTCTGAGTTCAATGAGCTTAAGAAGGTTATCGACGGCAAGAACCAGTTTACTCGTGATATCGACGAGATTGATGATGAAGGCAAGAAGGAGAATAACACGAACCTTTTCGCCGGCATCGCATTGGACATCATTCTCTGTGACAACCAGGAACTGGCAATCACCAAGCGCCTCAATTCGCTTGAGGACAAGAAGAACTCTTTCCTCGCTAAGATGAAGAAGCTCGATGAACTCCAGGAGAAAGTAAAAAGCGGAGAGATGCCAGGCGTTGAAGGTCTCCGTGAGTTATTGAAAGTAATAGAGGAGGGCGAGTAATGGGCGTAGTATCAAAGTACGGAAACCTGTATGATGTCAAGAAGAACATCATCTGTCACGCTCCTGTCACTTCTTCACATTTCGAAAGTATTTTGAAGAAGGGCAATGTGCTTCCGTTGATGAATGGCGTAACAACACCAGAATTGTTCGGAATTCACGCGGACAAGAAATTTAAGCGTGGACGCTGGCGTCGAGTATTAACACATTAATTCATATAACAATGGCAAAAGAAAAAGCAACTATTGCTGCAACCCTCGGTCACGAGTACGAGGACCTGGAGGAGCGTGAGGACTTCCTCGCCAACAACGCGGACTCTGTTGAGAAGATGGAGTTCGTCAAGCGATTCAACTCTGATGAGCTGATGAAGAAGAAGGATCTGTTCGCTCTTCAGTCTGCACGTGCATCTGACATCGAGGAGGAAATCAAGGATTTCCGCGAGCAGAAAAAGGCAGAGCTGAAGCCTATCAAGGAAGAGATTTCTTCTCTCCTTAAGGAAATCAAGCAGAAGGGTAGTATGGTTAACGAGAAGGTTTACAAGTTCGTTGACCGTGAAGCAAAGATGACTGCCTTCTATGACAAGGAGGGCAATCTTGTTTCTTCCCGTCCGGCAACACGTGACGAACTCCCTAAGAATATGTATTCAATTATCCGTGACAAGCAGGCTATGTAGTCTGCTTTCACTTTGTTTTAACTTTTAGACATTTTATAAAATGGACAATGAAAAAATGCAAGTAAATTTTGCTCCGGGACAGACTTCTGCGGAGCTTGTTATCCGTGAGGTTGGTAATGAGAACCCTTATAAGCTTCCTGTCAAGGAACCGCTGAATCTTAGTGTGCATGGTGTTATTACTTGTATCTATGCTTTCCTTGAAAAGCGTTGGGGTACAGAACAGATTGACAAGGAGCATACACATATCCAGGTCAATCGAGAGGAACTTACCGTTACCCTTGTAACAAACGAGAACGATATGCGCAAGATGCAGACTATCGTTGGCTCCATTCAGCTGTCTCGCCAGTTTAAGGAATTCCATATCAACGATGAAAAGTTGTGGAAGCCGGTACAGCTTGGTGACTTCTTCCGTCTCAACCGTTCTTACTTCGAGACGAAGGAGAAGAACATGGAGCTCGTCAATCTCCTCAAGAGCTTTTCAGCAAAGGTTCAGACAACAATCAAGAAGGAATTCAGCGATAATGGATCTGTAACTGACAACTATGAGAAGGCTGTAGACTCTAACCTTCCTCCATCGTTCGTTATCAACGTTCCAATCTTCAAGGGCGCCGAGCCTGAGAAGCTTTCAATCGAGACTATCGCTCACGTTGAAGGCAATATGGCATTGCTGACGCTTATCTCTACTGATGCAGAATGTATCATCGAAGAATCCCGCGACAAGATCATCAATACGGAGCTTGACAAGATTCGCAAACTCTGTCCTGAGATTCCTATTATGGAGGTATAATGAGTAGAATCAACGAAATCATCGCATCTATGCCGCCGGGTGAAGCTGCTGCCGTGATCCATCTGAGAGAGGTTCATTCCTGTCTGATGGAACTCGACACGAAGAAAGCTAGAGCTCTGGCGGCTAGAGCTGTCTTCCTAGACTATATAGAGGGTACGGGAAGAAAGCTCGGTAAGACTCCACGTTATTACGAAAGAGTTAACTCTAAAGGCGAAAAGATTAACGTGGAAACTTACTTCAGTTATATCAATAGAGTACATTAATTTTTAATTCTATACAAATGGATATAGAGCAGTTAAACAAAACGCCTCATAATCAGATTTGCGATTTGGCAAGAGACAGATTTATCGAGGTGTACAATCAGAAGTTCGGAGAGGGCGGAGACGTATTTTTTGAAGAACAGAAGGCGTTCTTCAACGAAGAACTTCTCAATGGTCCGTTCAAAGGCTATCTTGAAAAGGCTCCGTCATTGAATATTCACGATGCCTTCATGAACTTGGCAATTAACGGATTGTCTCTCGAAAAGGGAACTACGACACTCTGCTACCTCATGGGCTACAGTAACTACGACAAGAATACCAGACAAACGAATTATACGGCCAAGATTACCTATACTGGATATGGCGAGATTCTTCTTCGCCAACGAGCCGGTCAGATTGTTCGTTGTGACAATCCTGTCGTAGTTTACAATTGTGACGATTTTCGTTTCGGTGAACGAGACGGTCATAAGTACGTTGATTACGCAAAGACTTATCCTCGACCTGAAAATTCATACATCGTTGCTTGTTACGTGAAGATTATTCTTCCGAATAATGCCTACGATTACTTCGTTCTTGACCGCGAAGGTATCGACCGCTTGCGTGAGTATTCGGCTAAATTCGGCGGAAAAGACCGCAAGGCTAATGCTCTTTACGGCGGAAGCTATGTCGGCAGCGATGGAAGAACGTACTTCAAGGATATTGATACAGGCTTCCTTATCTCGAAGACATGCAAGCATGCGTTCAAGGGCTATCCTAAGCTGAAGGTTGGTCTTGGTGCTCTGTTGCAGGCCGACATCGATATGCAGACTCAGCAGAAACCGACTCAGGAAGCCTTTGGTACTGGTGATGCCGCACCGGAAGATAAAGGTGTAAAGGTAAATGTTGATAGTGATTCACCATTTTAAAATTGTTATACATGGCAGAAAATACAGAATTGCAGTTGGTACAACAACAAGCCAACAATATTACAAGACAGATTGCAACGCTAAAATCTGATACGGAAAATGCGGTGCAAGCCAACAGGAAATCTTATGAGGCATGCGTGAATGCAGGTGAGTCTCTGTTGTTTGATATTGGCGTTTCCGGAATGAACGATGCTCTTGACGAGAGAGCCGCTGAGTTTATCAAGAAAGCTAAACTGACAGAGAAAGCAATGACGGAGAAACGTAAGGGTGTTACCCAAGTGTTCGATATTGTCCGTAAGGGTTTTACTATGATGGAGAACCTTATCTCTATCAAGAACACCGATTCTGTTGTCTATAAGATTCAGGAGAAACGCAACGAGTATGCGGCATACAAGCTTGAACAGCAGCGTAAGGCTGAGCAGGAACGCCTGCGCCAGGAGCGCATCAAGGAGGCCAAGATTAAGTTGAAGACTGATACGATTGATATCTTGAACAATCTCCTTACAGAGCATTCTTCTGCTGCTATCAACTCACTTAATAATACGTTCTCTCTTCTCACCCTTGATAACAAGGATGAAGTTAAGAAACGTATTACAGAGTGTTCTGATGTTCTTGACCTCGGACATCTTTTCGTTAATAACAAGCCTTCATACTCTTCCGAAATTGATGAGAATGATGCCAAGGATATTATGAATGGAGCCTACAAGGAGGTTTCCGCTTCTCTTCTTGCATCTTATAAGCAGACCGTAAATGCTACGCGTGATGAGCTTCTTATGAAGTTTGATTCTAAGATTGCTGAACTTCTTGAAATCAAGAAGGCTGAGGAAGAGCGCAAGCGTAAGGAAGAGGAAGCTCGCAAGGCTGAAGAGGAGCGTAAGCGCAAAGAGGAGGAAGCACGTAAGGCTGCCGAGGAAGAGCGCAAGAAGCAGGAGGAGATTCAGCGTATCAAGGACGAGGAGGAGCGCAAGCGCAAGGAGTCAGAGCGGAAAGCTGCCGAGGCTGAACGCAAGGCAAAGGAAGCCGAACTGAAGGCTGCTGAGGAAGAGTGCAAACGTAAGGAAGCAGAAGCTGCCGCTGCTGAGGCTGAACGCAAGGCTAAGGAAGAGGCTATCCGTAAGGCTGATGAAGCCGCCAAGGAAGAGCAGCAGAGAAAGCTTGCGGCTGAGCAGGAGAAGCGTGATGCAGAGAATGCAGCCCAGCACGCTACTGCACAGGCTCAGTCGCTCTTTGCCCAGACTTCCGTTGGAGAAACCGGTAAGCAGAAAATCAAGGTAACAAAACGCCTTGTTGTTACCGATAAGAATGCCTGGCTCGACATCATCCAGCAGTGGTGGACGATTGAAGGCTCAAAGATGTCTCCAGACAAGCTTGCTTCCAGATTGGAGTTCATGCGCAAGGCGTGTGAGAAACACGCAAACAGCGAAGAAGAGTATATCGTTTCTCCTTATATTAGATATGAGGATGAGGTAACGGCTAAGTAATATGTCGGAACAACCGTTTGACCCTTATTATTCTCGTGGTGAGGTCTCCAATTCGGACCTCACTGCGTTGAAGTTTGCCCTGAACCCGCAGCTCAACTTCGTAAAGGAAGAGGACAAGAGAAAGGCTTTCCATCTCGGAACTCTCGTTGACGCTCTCGTTACCGAACCAGAAAAGTGCAATCATTACGCCATGACGGTTGATGACGAGAAATATACGGAGAAGGATTGGAAATGGGGTCTAGACCGGCTTGCTGTCCTGAAGGAACAGGCAACGAAGGATAGGTTCCTTGATTTCGTCCTGAAGAATGCGGTCGGTCAGAAAACATTCATCAATCCGCACATGAAGATGGAATACCAGGGCTTCGAGTTCGAGCTTCCGGTACGCTGCAAGTTCGACTGGTGGCTCGGCGAGTTCGGCGGTGATTTGAAGACCACCGCAGCTACATCACAGGAGCAATTTGAGGCTCAGATCGATTTCGTCGATTGGGATAGAAGCCGTGCATGGTACATGGACCTTACGCACAGCATAGACCCAAGATACGGAAACCAGGACTTTATCTTTGCGGTCTCCAAGACCAAGAAGAAAGTATTCTATAAGAAGATTGAACGTGGTGACGAGTTGTATATGCGTGGTAGGGAGAAGGCTCTTGAATGGGCTTTCCGCATGTGGTGTTTATTATAATTTATTATTATGTCAGATAAACCGAAATTATACGATTATCAAGAAGAAGGTGTGCGCATGGAGCTTGCCATGAAGCGCTGTATCAATGGCGATGACATGGGAACCGGCAAGACGGTTCAGTCTATCGTCGCCATTGAACGTGCAAAGGCAACCCCCTGCCTTGTTGTTTGCCCTGCCGCACTTAAGGTTAATTGGGAACGAGAGATAAAGAAGTTTACGAACCTCCGACCTCTCATTCTTACCGATTCCGTCAATGCGACATACGGATATCATCTTACTAAGATGAACCTGTATGATGTAGTGATATGCAATTACGAGTCGCTTGCAAAATACTTCGTCGTAAGCCTCGGTCCGAAACCGTTACGGCTGAAAAACTTCCTGTTTCGTGATGAACTGAAGATTATCAAGTCTGTGATTATCGACGAGTCTGCAAGAGTCAAGGATCCATCAACAAGGCAGTCTAAAATTATCATGGGATTGTGCCAGGGTAAGGAGTATATCTATGAGCTTACAGGTACGCCCGTTGTCAATCACGCAACAGACCTGGCCTGCCAGCTTGCTATCCTCGGTCGTCTGAACGACGAGTTCGGAGGGTTTGGCGAGTTTTGTAACAGGTACGGTGAGAACGAGAATCTTGAAGAGCTTAATCGGAAGATACACGAAACGTGCTATTTCCGCAGGGAAAAGAAAGATGTTCTCAAGGATTTGCCGGATCTGACCAGAACGACCATCAGCGTTGCCCTCGACCCGGAAACGCAGGAAGAGTACGATACCTGTCAGAAAGACCTGCTCACGTTCCTTCTCGAATACAAGAGCTGCTCCGAGGAAGAGGCTAGGAAAAAGCTTAGAATGAAGGCTCTTGTCAGGTTTATGAACCTTCGCTCGATATCCGGACGAGGAAAAATGAAGGCGACTATAGAGTTTCTCCATGACACCGAAGAACAGATAATCGTATTTGCCGAGCATCGTGATGTCGTTAGTGTAATCAAGAAAGAGTTCCCTGATGAGGTTTGCACCGTAACCGGCTCTGATAGTCAGCAGCAGAAACAATGGGCTATTGATTCTTTTCAGGCTAAGAAAAAGAGAATCATCATCTGCTCCATCAAGGCGGCCGGCGTAGGTCTTACGCTTACGGCTTCTTCCAACGTGGTGTTCGTCGAACTCCCGTGGACGATGGCGGACTTGTCGCAGTGCGAATGCCGCGCCTATCGTAACGGCCAGAAGAATGCGGTTACATCGTGGATTCTTATGGGCGCAAATACCATCGACGGCTATCTTTATAGCTTGATTATGCAGAAAGGCTCAATAGCATCAAAGGTTACGGGCGAACAGGACTCCGCTATCAAGGATGCAGCTTATTTTGACGAGCTGGCCGATTTGGTTTTAAAAAATTCTTTAAACAAAAAATAAATGGAAATTCAAGGAAAAGTAACAAACATCTTACCGATGCGCTCTGGCGTATCTGCAAGAGGAGAATGGAAATCGCAGGAATTCGTGATTACCACAGAGGAACAATATCCGAAAATGGTTTGCTTTCAGGTCTTTGGAGAGGATAGAATCAACAGCTTTGCTCTCCAGATCGGAGAGGCCGTAAAGGTTAGTTTCGATATCTCTGCACACGAATATCAGGGGTGCTTTTTTAATTCTATCAACGCATGGAAAGTCGAGAAGCTCATGCCGATTGCGCAGAATCCTCCTCTTAACCCTCAACAGAACGTCAATGCTCCGGCAGGCGGATATGTTCCACCACAGGCAGGCGGCAATGCAATGTTTGGCGGTGGAACACCTCCAGGTAATTCTCCGAATCCCATCCAGGCCGGACAGCAGGCGCAACAACAGGGTGGCGGGGGCCTTCCCTTTTAATAGGGGAGTCGAGCTAATCAAACAAACATTCAACGCTTATGTGGTTTAACCTGAAAAATGTGTTTGAACTTGAAACGTTTAGGACAAAAGTAGCCGAGTTGGAGAACAAAGGCGCGATGGTAGAGCTGAAAGAGAAACGTGGACGTTCTTTGAGGCAGAATGCCTATCTTCATTTGCTCCTATCTGCATTCGGCCTCCAATACGGCTACACTCTAGACGAAGTTAAGACGCATTTCTATAAGCTGGTAGTGAACAAAGATATATTCCTCAGAGAAGGGATTGATAAATTTACAGGAGAATGCTATAAGTATCTCCGCTCTTCTGCTGACCTTACGAAAGACGAAATGAGTAAATCAATTTCTGATTTCAAATCGTGGGCAAAAGAGGAAGCTGGATTTGATTTTCCTGATTCTGATGAATATATCGCACTACTGCATATTCAGCATGATATAGAAAGACAACAAAATTACATACAATAGCTTATGATGTTACCAACTAATATACGCCAGAAGTCTAGCGAGTTGTTTCCTAATGACGCAGAGAAACAGAAAGTCTTTTGTATGGGTGCTGCGTTCTCGTTAGGCAAAGATTTATCCGACTTTGAAGAAGAAGAAGGGCAACAGGAAGAAGTGCAGCATGAGGAGATTTACCCTTGCAAAGAGGCTCTTGATATGTGGCTTGCATACAAGAAAGAGAAACGTCAGAAGTATCAACCTCGTGGTCTTGCGGCTCTTAAAAAGAAGCTTTTAAAGATGTCGAACGGAAATCCAGAATACGCAAAGGTTATCGTTGAGCATTCTATGGGAAACAACTATTCCGGGTTGTACGCTCCGAAAAATAACAGCATAAATAGTTATGAACAGCAGCAACGAACTTTCAACAAGATCAACTCAATCCTTGCCGGATGAGTACAAAAAGGCAATCGGGGAATTTGGCGCGCAATACGCTTTGTTCTTGAATAAATACCCGACTCTTCAAAAGAGAATCAGCAGCGTTCCTACGGTGTATGACTCTGTAAAGAACGGCGGACTTTCGTTCGTGGAAATCGACAAGTATTTCAAGGAAGGAGCAAGCGAATGGTGGATCAAAACAATGGTTATTGACCTGTTTATGGTTATAGGTGCATTCGATGCTACTACTCCTTATCAGTTCAAGGCGATTGCACAGCGTATCAGGCAGGAATATTACCATGTATCTCCAGGAGAGCTTACACGATTCTTCTATGAATTTTCCATGGGTGAGTACGGTGAGATTTATGTAGGCAGGACTGTAAATCCACAGAAGTTATTCATCGCTCTCGAAAGGTACATGTGTAAGGTGTACGAGAAGAGAGCCGAGATTGAGAGTCAAAAGAATGTATTACTTCAGAAGAAAGCGGACGAAGAAGCTAGGAGAAACGCCGTGTCTTATGAAGAGTACTGCCGACTGAAAGGTATTGATATTAAGAAATCTCCTCTTGAGGTTTTAAACAGAAAGCTTGAAAGAGAATCAAAACGTGACAAAGATGGCGGACGTAAGTAAGCAGACAGAGGAATGGCTTAACGAGCACCCTGATGCGACAAAGAAAGAAATATGGATGGCTGGTTATTGGAAATCTACCGATAACTGGTGCAACCGAACCAAGTAAATTTAGAATTATGACACAGAAAGAACGTATTGAGAACGCAACCACAAAGCAGGCGGTCGTGTTCATCTGGATCTACTCCTGGGTTATTGTGAGAAACCTAGGAAGAGCAATCAACAAGGCAGTTCACAAGCTGCCATGGTTGTTCATCGTGATAACGGTAGTAATCTCATTCATCGTTAGCTTCGTTTTCATCTCTGAGGCAAGGGCAGAACGAGATAGCTACAACAAGAAATTGGTACACGCAACACAGCAGCTTGATAGCTTCTATGCTGCATACGGAAATATTAAATCAAAGTAAATATGAAGAGATACAAACATACAATAGTAATGATCCTGCTCGTTATCGCAGCATTCATAGTAGGTTACGGATTCATCTGCTTCATGGTTGAATATATTTTCCTTTCGCTCCTGATGGTCTTCTGTATCAGTTGCGCATTGGCAGTAGAGAGGGAGGTGTAGCATGCAGACAGGATGGAACCCGAATTTCTCTAGACCGGTGTTAGCTAGAATTCCGGTCAAAGTACCAACCGAAGAGCAGGTGAATCGCTTCTATATGCTCTTCTATTCTATGGTCGGCGGTTTCGCCTCAATCGTTCAGACACAAATCACCGACACATACAACCTCATCAAGGAGAACAAGAAAATCTTCCGCTTTGAGACTAAGAAGAGAATTACAGAGACAAAGGGGTGCTCTGATGAACTCATCGATGCCTTCATGCACTATATGAAGGAATGCGGTATGTCCCAACTCTGGATGGATATGACTGATAACATCGAGGATGACTTGAAGCTTGATGTCCAGAAATGCTTTTATGCCATCGATAACCAGTTCCTCAAGCATCACGTAAAAGAGCATAAGATGTACACAATGCTCCTGATGTCGGAACTGATGAGCAGTATGCTTGTAAGCTCAGTAGAACGCTTTGCTGAGATGATGGATAAGTACAACGGAATCCACGCTGTCAACATCGCAGAACGCTTCACGAATCCTATCCGAGGAGTTTATGCTCGTATGCGCAATGCTATGGAGATTCTCTACCCGGTCAAGGTTGACAAGGAAGTCTTCTCTGAATGCCCGGATAAGTTCAACCTCGGCTTCGAGATTATCGGACAGAAGGTACTCGACTGGAAACGAGCCGAGAACGCCCTAGCAAATGCCTGTATCCTCAACGGCTTCAACCTTAATGCTGATGGTGAGTTCCTGGAGAATGAACAGGATAATACCGGTACACCTTGGAACGAGACTCAGACGAGGGCTTTGACTGTCGCTTATTCGAACACCTCGAATAAACAGATTGCCAGGATCATCGGCAGAAGCGTTTACGAGGTTACAAAGCAAGCTAAGAAACTCGGATTGAAGAAATCTGAGGAATATATTAGAGAGACTAGAATAGCTAATTTAAAACGTAAGAAAAATAAATACAACGAGGAGGTGTAACTATGGAAGATTTACCTGTAGGCTCAGAAATCGTCTTGAAGGTGGTTGAGACCGAGAAGGAAGAATGCAATGGCTGTTTTTTCGATGAGATAAGTAGTAACATTTATGAAAATGTTTGCGGTGATTTTGTCTGTAGCGCAAGCACAAGAAAAGACGGAAAGAATGTTCAATTCAAAAGAGTAAAGTGATATGGAAGAAAAGATAAACATAGCGAAACTCCTAAAGGATAAGCCTGAGAAGACAATCTTGTATGACACAATGCGTGATATTAATGTATCTCTTTATGTTGTCGAAAAACGAAATGGGGAGACCAATATCTTCTGTGATGGTATGGAAAAGTTTAAAGGATGTAGTTTTGTGTATTCTGATACAGGAGCAGATTCTATATTCCGCAAAGGAATGCAACTTCTTAAACCATCCAAGGAAATGCAAGACTGGGAAAAGTTCTCGTGGAAGAGGGGTGATGTACTTATCAGTGATTGTGGATTTGTGTGCATCTTCAAAGAATGGGCATCTGATGACTATACTAAATTCAACGGATGTTATTTTGATGGTATGCCAAATGCAGAAACGGCTAAGTATAGCAAGTTAGATAACAATACTGCCTATGGTTATATCAGAGAGATTGAGAATAGATGTGGCGGTAAGTTAAACCTTGAAACTTTGGAGATTGAAAAACAGAATGAGTTCAAGGATGGGGATATAGTAACACAAGGTGTTCTCAAAGGTGTTAATGTTTGTATTATAAAAAATTGTATAGATAAATTTGATAATAAATATAATTATTATGCAAGATATAATACCCAAGATAAAGAGATAAACTATGATGACTGGTCTCATTTCTCTCCTTTTGCTAAATTTGCAACAGACTCAGAGAAGCAGCAACTCTTTGACGCTCTAGCAAAGGAAGGAAAACACTGGGA
>NZ_QUCG01000027.1:0-44933 GCF_003473645.1 Prevotella sp. AM23-5
ATTGGATGATAGTTGCGGATTTTAGGAAACTAAGAAATGAATATAACAGAGCTTAAAGAAAAACTGCTTGAATCGGTTGACGTATGGGCAGACGCAAGGATTGATGATATGGTTAAGGGTAATCCGATGCTCGCCATACCATCAGCGTATATGAAACGTGCGGCGCACAACATCATATCCAAGAATAAGGATAAGTGGGATAAATCGATAGACAATGCTACCCTATTCCTTGCCGATGAGAACGGCAATATTGACGCAGATACCATCTTTACCGATGCGATGCAGATGCTTAAAGCGGTCGAAAACTACCACTTTGACTTTGGTATTATTCACGGGCATATTGACAATGGTACAATATCCATCGACCTGCCAGACAATCCGTTTATCGCTATCCTCTTTGGGAGCAAGCGAAGCATCAACTTCACAGAGGAGGACTTTGTAGAGTTGAAAGATTTGATAATAGGTTAAAATATATAAGATATGGAAACAAAAGACATTATGAGCAAGTTTGATGAGCTGTATGGGATGATGGCATCATCAGCCAACGTGAAGTATATGCGCACATTTGGAGACACAATGCGCTGCATGATGAAGGATATGGCATCAAAGCACCCAGAGTTGGCGCAAGAGTATCTTGATAAGCTCTGCGCCATCAAGTGGAAGAACTATCTCACAAAGAATGAGGCGTTGGATATTATCGGTAAGATGAATCCCGAAGCAACCTGGAATATGCAAGGATGGTTGGACGAAATGGAAAAATTGGGCTTATGTATGGAGGATAAGCCATATTACAATGATTATGCGCTGTATATAGCAATGAATCAGGTAATAAGCGACCACGGGGAAACCATAGTTGCAATAAAGGGCGAGAAATCTCTTTCTGATATAAATGAGGATGAACTTGTAAAATACGCTTACAAGTTGGCTCTTGACCTACTGAAAGATAAGGATGGCGTATATAATATAAGAGAATACTTTTTGAAGTAGATATACAGTTTGAATCACCCATAAAGAGGAGCTTTTGATAAGTTCCTCTTTATTTGTTTACACCCGATTATCTATTTTCTTCTGTCTTTCGATTTTAAAAGTTATCTTTGCATCAAAAACAAAATATGGTAGGACAAGTAGGAAATACGGGTACAAGAGCGGCAGGGATGATGCTATTCGGGGATGAGTTAAGTTGTATGTTACTCGATACCCGATGGATGCTTATTGCCATCGTTCTACTTATCATTGCTGACTATCGCTTTGGTTGTGAAGAAAGTAGCCTTCGACATAAAAATGCTTTAGAAAGCAAGAGCCCTCTCCTTGCTGATAGATATGAGTTCAGAGCATCACGGGCAAGGCGCAGAACTGCAAATAAATTTGTGGACTACCTTATCTATATAATGGTAGGTGTATCTCTTGGTAGAGCTTTATTGCCGCAGCTTGATATTGATTACATTTGGGGTGGATGGGTTGTTACTGCATTTATTGCGATAAGAATAGAAATCCCAAGCATACTAGGACATTTCTTATTTGTTCGTGGCGTATCAGTAGAGAAGAAGACAATAATGGGCTTCATCAAAGCCTTTGTCGTAGCTCTTGCAAAATCTAAGAGTGAAGGCGTTGGTGATGCCTTAGAAGAAGGATTTAAAGCAACGGAGGATAAAGGATGAAAGTAACAAGAAAACAGATGGAAATCATCATGCCGAATGCTGGAGATAGGATTGATATATATCTTCCTTATATCAACGATTACGCAGATGTTTTCAATATCAATACTCCACTTCGCATGGCACATTTCCTTGCACAAGTGGCTCACGAAACCGCAGAGTTGGTACATATACGAGAAATCGGTAATGCTGACTATTGCCATAAGTATGAGGTTGGTAAGCTCGCAAAGATGTTGGGTAACATTCAGAAGGGTGACGGCTACAGATATAAAGGTCGTGGCTTCTTGCATTTAACAGGAAGGGCGAATTATCAAGCCTACACGAACTCAAAGTACTGCAAAGGTGATGTTGTGGCAGAGCCAAAACTCTTGGAACAACCGAGAGGAGCAGTAAAAAGCGGTATGTGGTATTGGCTAACAAGAGGATTGAATGCCGTAGCTGATAAGAATGATATTAAAGCGGTTACAAAAAAAATCAATGGTGGAACAAACGGCTTGCCGAGCAGAACCAAATATTTGAAGAGAGCTCTGAAAGCCTTTAATATATTATAAGCTTATGAAATGTGTTAAAGATTTGTTTTATTGTTTATCAATTTCAATGCTTCTGTTTCTTATGACGCAGATAGTTATCGGGTGTACGGCTACCCCGAAGGTGGTTACCAGACAGACTTATATCAGCGATAAGCAGTCACATTGGGATTCGATATTTAATGCTAGACTTTCGGCGACCTTTGAACTCTATCAGAGAACTCAAAGTGAGCTAAAAGAAAATAGCAAGTCTGAAACAAACCATATTAGAGATAGCACTTCTACAATGGTTGATAAAGATGGTAATATTCTCAGACAAGCCAAATATCACTACGAGAGCCATAACTATACAGAGGTATTCGTACAGAAGCTCAGAGATAGCATTTCTTACTATAAATCATATAGGGATAGTATAAATAAGTATCGACTCAAAATCGATTCCTTAGATAAAGCTAAACAAGATTCTGTTCCATATCCCGTATATATAGAGAAGCCGATGAATAAAATAGATGCTACATACTGTCGATTAGGTAAGGTTACGGCGGTATTCGTGCTTCTCTTCATGGTAGGTATGATATTCTTGGCAATATATAAAAATAGAAAAAAGATAAGACATTTTCAATAGTTACAGATACTTATAGGTTTTAGTTTTTTTTGGTTATAAGATTGTTAGGATAACAAAGGCGGTTACTCGTGAAGAGCAGCCGCCTTATTTTTTTTAGTATTTCTTTCCTCCGTGATGATACTCACGGGTCTCATTATAGCGCATCTTTAGATTAATGTGCTGTACAAGGTCGATACCTAGTGATTCTGCCCATTCAAAGGTAGCAACGATTATATCATTAAAATAAGCTTCGATTATTTCATTAAAATAAGCTTTACTGAGCAAAGAGTTATTCGGGGTGGCAAAATTTAATATACCTCTTGAAATGAAGAATGCATTAACTGTAAAATCTCTTGTTTTACAGAGTTCTACATTTTCTTCATCGGTTGTATATTTTGTTCTACATTTTACGTTTTTTAACCCCATAAGGTCAAATAAACGAATGCAGATGTCTGCCAATTCACTCTCAACAGTTCCCTCAATATGTTCGCCGTAGAATTTTTCAACCAAACCTCCGTGGTGGTCGTTAGCGATAACGCAATCAAGCCCACTCTTATCAAGGTCATTCATCCAACGCCCCTTGCGGTCAGCTTGAACGGCTTCCGTAACCTCTGTGCTAATCATCATAACCCAGTGTGCCGTAGGCTTCTTCTCTTCGTGCCATCCGTGTTTCACGGCATTATTATAGGCACGTTCTACCCATTCTTTAACTTGTTTTCCTTTTATTACCATAATTATCTGTATTTATGTTTATTACACCATTTCCAACAGTTTATACTTTCTTCTTTATCGCAGCAAAAGCCATCACCATAAATACCTTCATTGGTAAATGAAATGCAATTACCGCAATATGGCTCTTCATTTTCTTTTTTCATGCAAATAACGTTTTATTGATTCACACAACAACTTATTTTCATCTGTAAGCTTTCTAACCTCCTCTTGTAGTTGCTCTATGATATGCAAATACGATATTTCTTCAAGAGTTTTCATTTCATCAACTCCAATGAGAATCCTTTCTTCGCAACGTAAACCGCCTTACCCGTGGCTTTTGCTACCTCAGAAGAGAATAATACGGCATCGCCATTATTTGCACTCATGTGAATAAGAATAATCGCTTTCGTTCTTTCTAGTTTATTCTCTTTCAAGCAGTTCAGACATCTTTCCAAGCTCATGTGGGTAGCTTTCGCTCTAATGCCAATCTTCTTGGGAATAATGCCCTCTCTCACACTCTTATCAACCAACGAATCCATGTGATTGCATTCGATAAGGATATAGTCAAGTGGAAAAGACAGCTTATACTTTATATGATGGCTATCCGTAAGGAAAAGCATATCTCCCATATCGTGATGATAAATAATAAAGCCGCAAGGCTCTTTGGTGTCGTGAACTGTATCGAAAGCCTTTATAACGAAGTTACCAATACGAAACTCTTCAAGCATCGGTATGGCATTATAATGAAATTCACCTTCCTTAATCTTCTTTTCTTCCAAAGTACCTTTGGTTGCAAAGATATTGAAAGGTCGTGCATACTGACGAATAAACCCTGCGTGGTCGCCGTGGCTATGAGTAATCAAGCAACCGACAACCTTTTTGAGATTTCCTCCAAGTGCTTCTACGGCATCTTTTAAGGGCATTCCACATTCTAT
Organism: Prevotella sp. AM23-5; assembly: GCF_003473645.1. Lineage (NCBI taxonomy): Bacteria > Pseudomonadati > Bacteroidota > Bacteroidia > Bacteroidales > Prevotellaceae > Prevotella > Prevotella sp. AM23-5. Next base: position 4,433 of record NZ_QUCG01000027.1, read on the forward strand.
GATAAGTGCTTCATCATCATTCTGTAGAATATACCCATTACCAGAGCTTCCACTACCTAATGTAACTAATTGCATATTCTATACCTTATTATATATAGGAGAGAGATTCCTCTCTCTCCTATCCGTTATTTTACTGCTGCTTAAATATATCAGGCATTTCCTGTTTACCCATCGGCTGAGCCTTAGGCTTGGTTTGAGCCGCATTTTCTGCGGTCTGAGCGGTTTTCTGCTCATTACTTGGGGTATTATCAGCAGCCTTATTTTCCTCCTTATTCTCGCCATTATTCATACCGAGCGACTGAGAATTGGCTTGCTGTTCCTCTTGCTGCTGAGCTTCTGCGAGTTTCTCTTCGGCTGAAAGCTGCTCAACGTTATCGGTTGTAATCTCGGTATAATCGCCATCCTCCAAATCCTCTTTAACAGCAAGCCCGCAAGTAATTTCAGGACAATAGGCGTTCTGAAATCTTGTAGCAGCACGATAACGAAGCATCTGCTCTGGGTCAGCTTGCCAGTTGCTACCTTTTTTATCATACCATCCTTTTATTTTTGCTTGGTGAATGGTGACAGTAGAGCCTTTAAGCACTTCGCCTTGCTTATCTATTGCATAAGCATAGCAGCCCCAATCGTCTTTTCCTTGCTCACCGACAAATTCATAGCGAAGAGGTGTTGCAAACAATCCACTTGCATTGATACAAGCAATAAGAAATCTAGCGGAGAAAGAAGGCATACCATATATTACCGCCATATTTTGCATAATCATAAGTGGATTTGTATGAATGCGCTGTGCTAAATCAATAGCAATCATAACATTACCTACGTTCCCTTTAAATGTATCGGGAATAATTGTGGACGCTGATAAAATCTGCGCCATTCTATAACCAGTATTAAAACTGTCTTGATTTGCGAACATATTAAGTCCGCTAACTTGTGGCTGTGAAACCACGATTCCATTTTCTTCCATAATTTCTATATTTATATTTTAAAGTGATTTTATCTCCAATGGCTGTCCGTAGATGCATTGCAAGTAGATAATCTGCTGCTCAACGGGCACGATGTGCTCTGCCGATTCTTTGCGGTCAACGAACAGAGGTACGAAGATATTTGAAGCCTTAGATATACCGCTGATAATATCAACGCCCATATCAATAACAGTTCCATCATTCGTATTATCGTAGTCAATACCATCCTTATCAATAGCGGTGCAGATTTCCTTCTCATCATCATTGGTCTTATTCTGCTCATAGAACTTCCAACGAATGAGTAAGAAGTATGAATTTACCTTCTGCTCAACAAGATTAATCTTTGCCTTCTTATAAGCTTTGATTTGGCTAATAACTTCACCACAATCAGCAATAATCTGAGATAACTCAACAGAGCGATTATTGAGCTTTTCCTTCTCAGCGTTAATACGCTTATTAGTCTCCTCGCCTGCGATTTTGTTAACTAACTCGTCACGTTGAGAAACAAGGGACTTCTTTTTCTCCTTATTCTCTTCGATTGTAGAATCAACCTTCACAACATGCTTAATTGCTTCAATATCGGCGAGGTCTTTATCAAAGCCCATCTCTTCCGCAGCAGCTTCCCAAGTTTGGTTCTGCTTCTCTGTACGCTCGTTAATTAACTTCTGATACTCAGATTGAGCATTCTTTACCTTATCCTCATCTTGTGCCTTGGTAATCTGCTCATAGGTATTGATATTACCTTTAAGGACAGTTATCTGTTGCTTAATCTGAGCAGCCTCATTCTGTATTTTCGTGAGTTCTTCAGACTTATTCTTATTGAACTCAGCAACAGCGTTATCATACTCCTTTGCCTTCATTTCGTCCGTATAAGGACGACCACAAACTGGACAAACATCTGTTTGCTTATGGTTAAATTTCTTTTCGTTAGCATTATTCCACTCTTTAATCTTGTCTTTGAAATTAATAGTGACCTCTGCCAAGGAAACCTTATTCTTCTTATTGGTCTCCATATTTGTAGTATATACAGATTTAGCGTCATTGAGTTTCGTTGAAGCCGTAGAAATCTTCTTCGTAAGCTCATCAATCGCCTTAATCTTAGCATCTTGCCAAACCTTCTGTACATTCGCAACCTTAACGTTATGCGCTTGCAATTTATTGAGGTAATCTTCCATAGCAGGGTCTTTCTCAGTCGTGCCCTCCAATGCCGCATCTATAGCAGCAATATCAGCATCAATCTTTGCTTTCTGTGCTTTGAGAGCAGTAAAATCGGCATCAACTCTTAGAGCCTCTTGTGCCTGAACCTTTGCAGGTATCAAATCCAACTCCTCTTCCGCTTTCTTCTTTGTTGCCTTCTGCTGTGTAAGCATATCGGAGAGTTTTTTCTTCTCTTTAATTAAGCCCTTATACACCATAGGATAAGGCTTCATCAATTCTTCCTCATTGATTTTGCCTGCCAGCGACATAAGCATTTTACGGCGGTCATCAACCTTATAAGACATAAAGATGTTGATATTAGACAGAACGAGCCATTTATTGAGTGGACAAAGTTCTTCGAGTTTGGCGTTGAAATCTTTCTGTGAAAGAGGAACGTCATCGATAAGTCTATCCTGTGTAGTACTTTGCAACTTCTCATCTGCTGTACCCTTATTCTTCCAATTCTCAGAAAGAATACGCTGTACCTTAATCTCTCGCTCATCATTATAGTTAAGTACTACAGTGACAGAGGTTTCAAGATGATGAATAACATCATTATTAATATCAAGAGGTTGTACGGTGGCATTCTTCTTGCTTATAACGCCGAAGATTGCCCAAAGATAGGCATCATAGATAGTTGTCTTACCTACCTTATTTGCGCCACTAATAACCATATTGTGGCTAAAGTTAATTTCTTGACCCCGAACCTTCTTGAAGTTCTGTAAGGTCATTGACTTGATTTCAATTTTCATTGTTGTATTTTTTATTAGCGTTAAACGGTTTATATTCGTGACCAGCCTTAAAACCAATGAGTGCTTTCGCAAGTTCTTTGCTTAATTTGCTACATATAGCATTAACGATACTAAGGTCAGTTCTTACATCTTTCTTTCGCTCCTTGTTGGCATCGGATTCCATCTGTGATAGCATTTGCGCTCTTTCGGTATCGAACTTCTGTAAAGCCTCCATCAGATTCTGCGGATTGATAGTATTACCTACATATATCTTTCCATATCCCCCACCTACAAGTGATTCAAAAAAGTAGGTAAGTTCGCTTGGAGATAGATAATAGTAGATATTTCTAATACGCCTTGCCATAAAGACAACTTGTAGGCTATTTACCGAATTTCCAGCACCAAGAAGTCTAAATGTATCTAATAATTGAGCTTTCACCCATTTTAGAGCGAACCCTTCTCCATAATCATTATCTAAAGATGCTAATGTATTGGTATCTTTAAGAGCAGAAGTTAGTGAAAATACTGGCTTTTTTCGCTCACTGATTAAAGGATAATTGGTTTCTACCCACTCTTCAAAATTAATCAGCGTTAAAGACCGCTGCTGCTGTCCTTGCGAAATTAAGCTCTGTTCGCTGCTGCTGTTGCTGTACTTCGTCATACTCAGAATATACTTCATCCTCCCAGGCACGGGAATTAAGATAAGTTAGAGGGTGCTTCTGATACACCTTCTTAGTGATTGATGCAACATATCGTGGCGTAGCTGCCATACAAGCGGCTCTATCCTTCTTAGTCATGTGCATCCACTTCTTTAAGCATTTCTGCTTGCCGACACACTTACCATACATCTTCCACCAACTCTCGAACTCATCATTAATGATAGAGACAGATTGCGGAGGTATTACCTCGTAACCTTGGGATTCTAATAATGTGATTGCTTCTTGTATCTCCTTTTCCATATTTACACCTTTTATATATTATATATACTCGCCACCCCAAAATCGAGTAATCTCTGACCCTGCGATAGCTACTTGACCATTCGGTCTTACAGTTCTATTAAGGAATCCACCTTTAATATAGCGGTAGATAGTCGTTACACTAACACCTAGCTTTTCAGCAGTCTCCTTGATAGAATATCTGCCTTTCGGCTTCACATCAGGCGGTTCGTTTATCATCGTTACCTCCTTTCTTTTTATTGCGTTTGAGGATTCCATAGATGCTAGCCTCACACGCATATTTGAAGTCACTCATTGTACGCCGCACAGCCTCAGACTTCTTGAAGCCCTGCTTCATGTAGTTCTCTACAGATTGAACTACCAAGCTTTCTTTCTCTTTTTGAGACTTAATAACCATATTTAACTATAAATTTATATAGAAATTAATATAAAATCACTATCTTTGCAACCGAAATATATCGGTGCTTTGTAATTACACCGCAAAATTAATAAAAAAATTCGAGAAACTATTATTTTCTATTAATATTTTAATAATAATTAATATAAAACGTATGAGTACACTATTGGAAAGAGCAAAAAAGGTAGCTGAGCACAAGGGAATGTCAATGGCTCAGTTTCAGGAGAAGATTGGTGTGAGCATCAGTCATTTCTACAATACAGATAAATTATCATTGAAAACAAAAAGAGCCGTCTCAGAGGTATTCCCAGATATTAATGCTGATTGGCTTGAAACGGGCGAAGGTTTTATGACTAACAATGATAAGCTACAAGAGGAAGGTAAATTTTATAAAGTACCCCTTCTTCCTGTTGCAGCGCAAGGTGGTACACCAAACAATTTCGAGTATCAGATAAAGCAACACGATTGCGAAATGATGATTTCTCCTATTGAGAATATTTCAATGGCAATCACAGTTACGGGCGATAGTATGTCGCCAGAGTACCCAAGCGGAAGTAAGGTTCTTGTGCAGAAGATTAACGAGAAGGCTTTCATTGAATGGGGAAACACCTATGTGCTCGATACAGTAAATGGAGCTATCATTAAGAATGTATTCCAAGCTAAGGGTGATGACACAAAGATTATCTGCCGCTCGGTGAACCCTAATTTTGCAGACTTTTCCGTTGATGTCTCTGATATTAGAGGATGGTACAGAGTGCGCTGTTGTATCACCATAAAGTAACGTTAAAAAACGTAAAACGTGCAAATTTCGTGCAAACCGATTATCACGAAAGGCGTAAGTGTTTGAATAATAAGTCGAAAGAAAGCACATACTGCATATTGTTAGAATATGCAAATAATTTCGCACTTATATGCTTTTTTTTTGTACTTTTGCAGTCGCAATGAGAAAAAAATTATATTTATACACATTATATTCGCTGTTTTTGCTTGCCAGTTGCGCTGACAAGAAACCGCAACAGGAACTCACTCCCTGGGGAACTCCCGTGGGAGAAGTGGAATCTATGGACGGTTCTGACGAAGAGGAATCTGACGAAAACGCAGCAGATGGCGATGCTGGCGCTCAGGCTCAGCAACGGGGTCTGTCGCTGTCGGATATCCAGGACAATGGCGAGCTGATCATGCTTACAGTGAATGGTCCTACCACCTATTATGATTACCACAACCACGGAATGGGTCTGCAGTACCTGCTCTGCGAGAAGTTTGCCCAGCAGATTGGTGTGTCGTTGAGAGTGGAGGAATGCAAGGATACTACCGAGATGATTCAGAAGCTCCAGAAGGGAGAAGGCGACATCATCGCCGTTCCCCTGCCCCGTCATATATTAAAAGGTGGAAAATCATCGGCAGGAAAGAATAAAACGGCTGCTAAATCGGTTTCCGGAGATAGCAAGACTATCAATCTACTTTTCTGCGGCGTAACACCTGATAAAGGCAAGACGCAGTGGGCGGTAGTTGGCGGCAACAAGAGTCTCGCCGATACACTGAACGGATGGTTCAAGCCAAAACTGATAGCCGAGGTGAAAAAGGAAGAGTCCTTCCTACTCTCTACGGCAAGCATCCGCCGACATGTCTATTCTCCTTTCCTCAACCGTTCCAAGGGAGTCATCTCCCGCTACGACCATCTCTTTATGAGATACAGCGGAACGGCACGTATGGACTGGCGCCTGATGGCTGCACAGTGTTACCAGGAGAGTTGCTTCGACCCGAATGCCAAATCATGGGCTGGCGCCTGCGGACTGATGCAGATCATGCCATCTACCGCTGCCCACCTGGGATTACCGATGAGTGCCATCCACGATGCAGAGGCGAATGTGGCAGCAGCAGCCAGATACATGGCAGAACTCCAGGGACATTTCTCGGATGTAGGCGATCCGGCACAGCGTGCGCTCTTCGCTCTGGCAGCCTATAATGGTGGTTTCCACCATATCCGTGATGCAATGGCACTGACCAGGAAACACGGTGGCAACCCACAGAACTGGGGACATGTAAGAGAATACGTGCTGCGCCTTACCCAACCCGCCTATTATGGCGACCCAGTGGTGAAATATGGTTATATGCGAGGTACAGAGACGGCAGATTATGTAGATAGAATCCGTGCCCGCTGGAGCGAGTACTGCGGTGGAGCCAGCTTCCACGAGAGCTATCGGGGCGGCAGCCGTGGACCAGGCATCGGAAGAGGCACCGACTCCTTCAATGGCGCACCGGTAAAATCAAAGAGAAACTATCAAAGGAAATACCATATATAAAATATGATATAGATTGGCCCCACACGGGCTGAAAGCCCAGAAGCACCTAGCCCAGGGCAACACCCTGGGTAAACATAGAGTATAACAGAAGCGCCCTGAAAGGGCAAAAGCATTAAATCTACTATGCTTTTGCTCTTTCAGGGCGCTTTGCTAATTGGACTTACTTACCAAGCACTTCATCGAGCAAGGTGTAGAATGCAGGATCCTCCCCCACGATGGTCTTTACGATCTTGCCGTCAGGACCCACAACAATCTTGGTTGGGAAACCCTGGATACCATACTTATCCAGAAGATCGCCGCCTTTTGGATTATATACGTGAATCCATGGCAACTGATGCTTCTCAACGGCAGCCTTCCATTTAGCCTCGGTATCGTTGCAATCAACACCCAGGATCTCGAACTTACCCTTATACTTCTCGTAGTACTCCTTCATCTTAGGCATACCCTTGATGCACCAACCGCACCATGAACCCCAGAAGTCGATGACAACATACTTGCCACGAAGACTGGAAAGAGAGAATGGCTTGCCATTGATGTCGTTCAAGGTGAAGTCAGGAGCATCTATACCGGAAGCCTGCAACTTCTTAGCCTTCTCATCAGCCTCTGCACGCTTCTTAGCCATATCAATAAAATACTGATAATAGGCCTTCATTCTTCCATTCTTCACATTCTCAGAGAGTAAGCCTAGAAGTTCCTTCATCTGGTCGTAATCATCCATCTTCTCGAAAAGTGTGGCACATGCCTCGTTATCAGGGTTCTGCTTGACGAAAGCAAAGATTTTCTCCGTTCTAGTCTTCAGCAAAGCAGGCATTTTTTTCTCATACTCATTCATGATGGTCTCACGGTCTTCACCATTCTTCGTGCGAGCATCCAGAGATTCAGAATACTCCTTCAAGTCCTTCTCGGCAGACTCCATCATCAAATCAACCTCATGATACTGCTGATAGAACTTGCTACCGGCAATATCGAAACGGGTAGCGAAATCACCCTTTATCTCAGCCTTCTCGCCTGGCACGCAAGGGAAGTTGAACATCTTTCGTTCCAAACCACGATAGGTCTTCGGTGTCAGGAAAGCACGGTTTGACACCTTGGTAAGATTATCAGAATAGGTAAACTTACCATTTTTAACCAAGATGGTATCCATCTTCACATCACGGCCTTTGAACACGATTACAGAATCGGCTGCAAAATTCTTCAAGTCTACCTTCACCTGAAAGTTGTTCTTCTGAGCCATAGCAGCAGTTGATGCCAGCACCAAGGCTGCACTCAAAATCATTTTCTTCATTGTATCTTCTTATATCTTTGTTTTTTCCATTTTGAAATTAATCCTCATACTCCGTAGTATCTTCGATACCTGCCTCAGCCAGAGCTTCCTTGCGCTCCACGCAGGTACCGCATTTTCCGCAGTGCTTCTCACCACCCTTGTAGCAGCTCCAGGTCTCGGCATAATCAATGCCCAGCTTCTTGCCGATGGCTGCAATCTCGCCCTTGGTGATGTTGGTATAAGGAGCCACCACGCGAACATCTACGAAGGTGCCAGCCTCGGCAGCCTCATCGATTGCCTTGATAAATTCTGGGCGACAGTCCGGATAGATGGTGTGGTCGCCTCCATGATTAGCTATGAGCACCTTCTTCAGATTGTTGCTCTCAGCGATACCGATGGCGATACTCAGCATGATACCATTACGGAAAGGCACCACGGTAGATTTCATATTGTCATCGGCATAATGTCCCTCAGGGATGGCATCGGCACCTTCCAGGAGAGAGCTCTTGAAATACTGATGCATGAATCCCAGATCAATGGTGATATGCTTGATGCCCAGTCGTTCGCAGTGCATCTTGGCGAAAGGAATCTCCCGCTCGTTGTGATTGCTTCCATAGTTGAAACTGATACCCAGGGCTATCTCGTCCTTCTTGTCATAGAGCAGGGTAATACTATCCATACCGCCGCTCACAATAATTACTGAATCCTTCATTTATTTTGAACTTTTTATTTTAAAGTCAGATTATACAATATTCATAAAGTCAGATTGTACACAAAAATCTGCGGAATCCGAGAAATCTGCGTGAGATCTTCACCCGAACAGGCAGCGAAACGCCTCTTCCACCTTCCTTACGGGATGAATCTCTATCTGATACTTCTTATGGTCGAAACCATGATAATTATACTTCGGAATGATGATATGCTGGAATCCGAGCTTCTCTGCCTCAGCGATGCGCTGCTCGATACGGCTCACCGGACGCACCTCGCCACTCAGTCCTACCTCGCCACACATACACCAGCCCTGCTCTATCGCTGTATCCACATTGCTGCTCAATACCGCAGCCAGTACACTCAGGTCCATCGCAGGGTCCGTCACTCGCAAGCCTCCCGCAATGTTCAGGAACACATCCTTCGCCATCAACTTGAAGCCCACTCGCTTCTCCATCACTGCAAGGAGCATATTCAGTCTTCGCTGGTCGAAACCCGTTGCCGAGCGCTGGGGAGTTCCGTATGCCGCCGTGCTCACCAGAGCCTGCGTTTCCACCAGGAACGGGCGCACACCCTCGATGGCAGCACTGATGGCAACACCCGACAATCCGTCGTGGTCTTCCGTAAGGAGCAGTTCCGACGGATTGCTCACCTGTCTCAATCCTCCCTGCAGCATCTCATAGATGCCGAGTTCCGAAGTGCTTCCGAATCGGTTCTTGATACTTCGCAGGATGCGGTACATATAATGTTGATCACCCTCAAACTGGATGACGGTATCCACAATATGCTCCAGAATCTTCGGACCAGCCAGGGTTCCCTCCTTATTAATATGTCCGATCAGGATAACAGGGATACCGCTGGTCTTGGCAAATCTCAGGAGCGATGCTGCGCATTCACGCACCTGGGATACAGAACCAGGAGAACTATCCACACTCTCTGTAGCAATTGTTTGGATAGAATCGATAACTATCAGTTCTGGAGCCACTTGCTGAATATGGGAAAAGATTTTCTCTAACTGTGTTTCACAGAGAATCGTAATATGATCGAAGGCATTCTCCGGTGGGGTTCCTGCCAACGAAGCAACGTCTTCTGCCGATGTTCCCTTCAGCATAGCCTGTCCCTTCGCCAGTCTGTCAGCTCTCAGCTTAATCTGATGGGCACTCTCCTCACCGCTCACATACAGCACCCTTCTATGTTTCATATTCAGGATGGTCTGCAGCGTAAGGGTACTCTTTCCGATGCCCGGTTCACCGCCCAGCAGGGTAATGCTTCCCGGCACCATACCGCCACCCAGTACGCGGTTCAGCTCCTCGTCCATCATATCGATACGCGGCTCATCCACAGCCGAAATATCCTTCAGATTCATCGGCTTGGCATCCGCGTCGGAGTGTTGCCCACCAAACATGGTAGCAGCCCCGCCATGCCTCATGGTCATGCCAGCGCTTTTAGCCGCCTGCGATCCCGAATCAGCCGCAATGCGTATCTCCTTAAAAGTATTCCATTGTCCGCAGCTAGGGCATTTACCCATCCACTTGGCACTTTCCTGCCCGCAGTTGCTGCAAACGTATGCTATCTTATCTTTTGCCATAACGATTGAATTTGTCGGCAAAGGTACAGTTTTTTTTCTTTAAACACTAAAAAAGTAACCATTTTTACATTTTATAACCATCGTTTTGCAAAGTAGATATGGCAAAAAAGCTTATCTACCACAAAAAATCTTTAAATCGTAGCAGAAAGATTTGGTAGTACCGATTATTTTTGTTACTTTTGCCTACGGAAAGAGTTTGTTACGACCCGACACCACTCCTATTTTTATATAGTATGCACATAGGAGCCTGATAAGCTCACTAGTCGTAGGGCAAAGGTCGTTTCAGCAGTAAACAGGGTTAATAACATAATACTAATATAAAAATTTAGGTAAAATGAAAATTGAGAATTTTAACTTTGCTGGTCACAAGGCAATCGTACGCGTTGATTTCAACGTGCCATTGGATGAGAATGGTAATGTAACAGACGACACTCGTATCCGCGGTGCCCTCCCTACTTTGAAGAAGGTACTCGCAGACGGTGGTGCGCTCATCATGATGAGCCACATGGGTAAGCCAAAGGGCAAGGTTAAGCCAGAGCTTTCACTCTCTCAGATTGTTAAGAACGTATCAGACGCTCTCGGTGTAGAGGTTAAGTTTGCCAAGGACTGCGGTAACGCTGAGGCTGAGGCTGCTGCCTTGAAGCCAGGTGAGGCTCTCTTGCTCGAGAACCTTCGTTTCTATCCTGAAGAGGAAGGCAAGCCAGTAGGTGTAGAGAAGGGTACTCCTGAGTTCGACGCTGCTAAGGCTGAGATGAAGGAGCGTCAGAAGAAGTTCGCTGCTAAGTTGGCTTCTTACGCTGATGTATATGTAATGGACGCATTCGGTACAGCTCACCGCAAGCACGCTTCTACAGCTGTCATCGCAGATTCTTTCGACAAGGATCACAAGATGCTCGGTTTCCTGATGGAGAAAGAGGTAAAGGCTGTTGACGCAGTACTCGGCAACATCAAGCGCCCATTCACAGCTATCATGGGTGGTTCTAAGGTTTCTACCAAGATCGGTATCATCGAGAACTTGTTGACTAAGGTTGACAACCTGATTCTCTGCGGTGGTATGACTTATACATTCTCTAAGGCTCTCGGCGGCAAGATCGGTATGTCTATCTGCGAGGATGACAAGCTCGATGTAGCTCTCGACGTAATCAAGAAGGCTAAGGAGAACGGTGTAAACCTCGTACTCGGCACAGACTCTATCTGCGGTGACGACTTCAAGAACGACTGCAATACCCAGGTTTGCCCATCTAACAACATCCCTGACGGCTGGGAGGGTATGGACGCAGGTCCTGAGACTCGCAAGGCTTTCGCTGCAGCTATCAAGGGTGCTAAGACAATCCTCTGGAACGGTCCTGCAGGTGTATTCGAGTTCGACAACTTCGCTGGTGGTTCTAAGGCTATCGCTGACGCAATCGCTGAGGCTACTAAGGAGGGTGCATTCTCACTCATCGGTGGTGGCGACTCTGTAGCTTGTATCAACAAGTTCGGTTTGGCTGATCAGGTATCTTATATCTCTACAGGTGGTGGTGCTCTCCTTGAGGCTATCGAGGGTAAGGTATTGCCAGGTGTAGCAGCTATTGAGAAGTAATCAATAGGTATCTATATAAATTGAGTTCGGGGGCATCCCATCCGTGGATGTCCTCGAATTTTTCAGTATAAGATACCCCACCTTAATAATCACGATACAGTATTCCCTTTATTCAATATATTTATTAAAACCGAAAATTTAAAAGAAATTAATGGATTGGATTATTAATCTTTTCACCAACACAGAGTCGGTGGCTCACATCGCCCTACTCTACGCAATCGTGATTGCGGTTGGTGTGTATCTGGGAAAGATCAAGATCGGTGGCATCTCGCTGGGTGTTACCTTCGTGCTCTTCGCAGGTATCCTGGCCGGCCACGTGGGCTTCACGGGCCCTAAGGAAATCCTTACCTTCGTGCAAGACTTCGGACTGATACTCTTTGTCTTCATGATTGGTATGCAGGTGGGTCCTGGCTTCTTCGAGAGTTTCAAGAAAGGTGGTGTGACGCTGAACTTGCTTTCTGCCACAGCTATCCTGCTCAACATCCTCGTGATGTTCGGATGCTATTACCTCTTCTTCGACACCAGCAACCCACAGAACCTGCCTATGATGGTGGGTACCCTCTATGGTGCGGTTACCAACACCCCAGGTCTTGGTGCTGCCAACGAGGCATTGCTCAGTGTTTTCCCTAACGGTGCTCCTAGCATCGCCAACGGTTATGCCTGTGCCTATCCTCTGGGTGTGGTTGGTATCATTGGTGCTACCATCCTCATCAAATACATCACCCGCGTGGATATGGCTGCAGAAGAAGAGCAGCTCAACGAGGAGGAGGCTGCCAACCCTCATGCAAAACCTCACAATATGCACCTGCGCGTGGAGAATGCCTACATCGCAGGTAGAACGCTGAGAGAGGTTTCAGAGTTCTTGAACCGTGACATCGTCTGCTCAAGACTCCTCCACAACGGAGAGGTGAGCATCCCTAACAGCAAGACAACCTTCGAGGTAGGCGACGAGCTGCTCGTGGTTTGTGCTGAGGCTGATGCAGAGGCCATCAAGGCTTTCATCGGTCCTGAGATTGATGCAGAGTGGGACCGCGAGAAGGATGAGGTTCAGCATTTCGTATCCAGAAGAATCATCGTTACCCGTCCTGAGATGAACGGCAAGACCCTGGGTAAGATGCACTTCTCCAGTGTATATGGTGTGAACGTGACCCGTATTTCCCGTCAGGGTATGGATCTCTTCGCAAGCCGTAACCACCACTTCCACGTGGGCGACCGCGTGATGGTAGTAGGTCCTGAGGAGAATGTAAACCGTGTGGCTGAAATCATGGGTAACTCTGTAAAGCGCCTCGATGCGCCTAACATTGCTACCATCTTCATCGGTATCATGGTGGGTATCATCTTCGGTTCTCTCCCATTCGCTATCCCAGGCATGCCAGTACCATTGAAGCTGGGTATCGCAGGTGGTCCGCTCATCATCGCCATCCTCATCGGCCGTTTCGGTTATCGCATGAAGCTGGTTACCTATACCACTACCTCCGCCAATATGATGCTGCGAGAGATAGGACTGGTACTCTTCCTGGCGAGTGTAGGAATCAAGGCTGGTGCCGGATTCTGGGACACTGTAGTTCAGGGCGACGGATTGAAGTATGTGGGATGCGGTTTCCTCATCACCATTATTCCTATCCTCATCGTGGGTACCATCGCCAGATTGAAGTTCAAGTTCAATTACTTCACCATCATGGGTATGCTTGCCGGTACTTATACTGATCCTCCAGCATTGGCCTATGCCAACGCATCCTGCTCTAAGGAGGCTCCAGCCGTAGGTTACTCTACCGTATATCCATTGAGTATGTTCCTCCGTATCTTTACAGCCCAGATCGTGGTGCTGTTCTTCTGCGGAGCATAAACGCTTACAAAAGTTAATAAAACAACTAGTAATAGTTATAAATTATAAAAGAGGTGCACAAAGATAAAAATTTGTGCACCTTTTTTGTTGCCTTTTCACAAATTATTCGTAACTTTGACGCATTAAAACAACAGACAAGAAAACCTAATGTGATTTTCTTAAAAATGAAAACTTCTAAAACGTTGATATGCGTATGAAGAAATTGGGATTTTTGATAACCATGCTAGCCATCGCATCCTTGCCCGCTTGGAGCCAGGGAGCCAAGAGCATCCGTATTACGGAGGTGATGACTCACAACCGTACCAACCTCGTAGATGAGTACGGTCAGCACAAACCATGGGTGGAATTGAGCAATTCCTCCTTTACCACGTATAACGTACGTGGTATGTTCCTAACCACCGACCGACGGGTTCTCAACAAGAATCTTTCGCCCGAAGCACGCCGACAACTGATGTGCCCCTTGCCGAACAACGAGCCCCGAACCACACTGGGCGGCAAGAAGAGTATCGTCATCTTCGACAGCAGTTCCTGGAACAAAGACGACTGGAACGGACAGCTTTGGAAGGCAAAGGATTCTTCCAACACTGGTCCTTTCCATCTCAATCTGATCCTACAGGAAAAGAAGCCCAACTGGATAGCCCTCTATGACGGAAATGCCGTGGATCTGATAGACTCCGTAAGCGTACCAGTATTGGCTGCCGACGAGAGCTACGAACTGAGCCAGGATTTCAAGATATGGGAGAAAGCCATAGCTGGAGCCATCACCCCAGGCTATCTGCCACAACACGTAGGTCTGAGCAAGGCACAGCTCCTGAAGAAGCAGGATCCACACGGAATCGGCATTTCCGTGCTTTCAATGGGCATCGTATTCTCATGTCTCGCCCTCCTCTTCGTCGTATTCTGGGCATTCGGAGCCTACATGAAACACAAGCAGCGCATCGCCCGTGCCACCGAAAAGCATGCCACCTTATTATATAAGACCGGCAAGAAGACCATCGAGGTAACGCAAGACCTGAGTCATAAGACCAATATCCTGCTGAAGGATGGTCTGAAGACCAAGGGTATCGACAAGGAAATCTACATGGCGGTCATCTCGCTCGCCCTCAAGGAATACCTGGAGGATGTACATGATGTGGAATCAGGCATCATCACCATCAAGCCTAAACAGACAAGATGGAATGCTCCGAAATTCAATAATATCAATAATTCTAAATAACAGAAACTATGGCTAAGTATCAATATACAGTGAAAGGAGTCGATTACGAAGTCGAGATCCAGGATATAGAAGGCAACATCGCCAACGTAACCGTGAATGGCATCCCATTCGAAGTGGAAATGAAGCAGCCTGTGAAGGCTAGCAAGCAGAAAGTGAAGTTGGGAGGAGAACAAACTGTAAAAAGCGAGAATAACAACAGTTCTTCCACTTCTACAGCAAATGCTACAGCTGCGCCAACCGCCAAACCGACTGCAGCAGCTACCGGCAAGCCAGTGGTAGCCCCTCTGCCTGGCACCATCAACGAAATCAAGGTGAAGGTGGGCGACAAGGTTAATGCAGGCGATACCGTCGTGATTCTCGAAGCCATGAAGATGCAGAACAACATCGAGGCAGAGACTTCCGGAACCATCACCAGCATCAACGTGAATAAAGGCGATGCCGTGATGGAAGGAGACACGTTAGTAACCATTAAATAGATAGCTTATGGATTTCATCATACAAAACTTCAATGAGTTCCTGACCTATACGGGCTTTGCAAACGCCACGGCAGGAAACCTCGCCATGATTGTGATAGGAGTTATCTGCATCTGGCTTGCCATCAAGAAGGATTTCGAACCACTTCTCCTGGTGCCCATCGGACTGGGCATCATCCTGGGCAACATCCCCTTCCGTGCTGATGCCGGACTCGAAATAGGCCTATACGAAGATAATTCCGTTCTGAACATCTTCTATCAGGGAGTAAGACAGGGATGGTATCCCCCACTTGTCTTCCTGGGCATCGGAGCGATGACCGACTTCTCGGCATTGATTTCCAATCCGAAGCTGATTCTGATAGGAGCCGCCGCACAGTTTGGCATCTTCGGTGCCTATATGATAGCCCTGGCTCTGGGATTCGAACCGAACCAGGCAGCCGGTATTGCCATCATAGGTGGTGCCGACGGACCTACCGCCATCTTTCTGAGCAGCAAGTTAAGCCCTAACCTGATGGGAGCCATCGCCGTTTGTGCCTACTCCTATATGGCATTGGTACCAGTAATCCAGCCCCCATTGATGCGTCTGCTCACCACCAAGGAAGAGCGCATCATCAAGATGAAGCCAGCACGTCAGGTATCACAGACAGAGAAGATTCTCTTCCCTATCGTCGGTTTGCTGCTCACCACCTTCATCGTACCATCAGGTCTGCCATTGCTCGGTATGCTTTTCTTCGGAAATCTCCTGAAAGAAAGTGGAAAGACGACTAGACTTGCCAAGACAGCAGGCAGCAGTCTGAATGACATCGTGGTAATGCTGCTCGGCTTGACCGTAGGCTGTTCTACCCAGGCATCTGAGTTCCTCACCGTGAACACCATCAAGATCTTTGCCCTCGGTGCCCTGGCATTCATCATCGCTTCAGCCAGCGGTATCCTCTTTGTGAAACTGATGAACCTCTTCCTGCCAAAGGGCAAGAAGCTGAACCCACTGATTGGAAATGCCGGTGTGAGTGCCGTGCCTATGAGTGCCCGCATCAGTAACAACCTCGGTTTGGAGTACGACCGTCACAACTTCCTGCTCATGCACGCCATGGGACCGAATGTTGCAGGTGTCATCGGTTCCGCCGTAGCCGCCGGCGCCCTGCTGGGATTCTTTAATTAAAATAGAGTTTTAAACGTGGCTTAAGGACGCCCTGAAAGGGCAAAAGCCCCTAGCCCAGGGCAACACCCTGGGTTAGCTATCCAACAAAGAAAACGCCCTGAAAGGGCAAAAGCTTCAAACATCCAAAGCTTTTGCCCTTTCAGGGCGAACTTTTATATTCATCCGAATACCCAGGGCGTTGCCCTGGGCTAGGAGCTTCTGCCCTTTCAGGGCGTGCATCCTAGCTCTTCTTGATTTTCATTTTTCCTTCGAGCGAGATGATGATTTCCACCTGATAACTCATACTGCTGTCCGGCATAGCCAAAACCACTCTATAATGAAGACCATCGGTATCCACCTTTTTCAGTACGATATCACTCAAAATCGCCTGCTTGAGGAACTCATGAGGAACCTGCCCCTCGAAATCCTCCTTGCGGAAGTCACGGCCGAAAATCTTGCCAGCTCCCCGGTAGATATTCACATTCACGATGTTGTCGTAATAGACATTATCTACTTCTACACCATCATCATTGTATGAAGTCTTGAAAACCTTATAGGTAGTAGGGTTCACCTGCACATAGAGATGCAACTTCTCATCACCTGCATACACCACAGAATCCCTCTTGATAAGCGTATTCTGGTTGAGAACCACCGGCTGATTATGCAGGAACTGCTGCAGATAAGAAGTGTCATCAGTCTTGACGAGTTTCATGATATCGCCATTCAGCACCTTGAACTGGAAGATATGAGCAGCCTGCTTGATAATCGGATATTTGGCCGTATTGGCACCCTTCATCACCAGCGTATCGCCAGCAATATAGAAATATACCGGCTGGCTGGTAGAATCAGGATAGTAGATGGTGTCACCCTTCACGCGAAAGACAACATCATCCTCATCATCGCCATCCAACCAGATACCCTGGAGCATTTTCTTGGCTGCAGTATCCTCCTTTACTCCGGCAGGATCCTTACCCGCAGACTTCTGTCCGCAGCTGGCCATCGCCGCCAGGAGGCTTGCACACAACAATATGTTAATAACTTGTTTCATCTTTTCACGATATCTTACTCAAAATACTCAGCCTCCTCAAAAGACAGCGCCTTATTGAGGTCTTTTTCTGAGAGCAATACATTTTCGCCCTCAACAGGCCACTTGATACCAATGGTTTCATCATTCCAGCGGATACTTGCCTCAGCTTGAGGAGCATAAGGGTTATCTACTTTATAGGTAAAGATTGCCTCGTCGCTGAGAACGAGGAAACCATGCGCAAAGCCACGAGGAATGAAGAACTGCAACTTGTTCTCCTCGCTCAGTTCCACCATTACATACTTACCGAAGGTCTTGCTGTCTTTACGCAAATCTACCGCAACATCCAGGACCTTACCCTTGATGACACGCACCAGTTTAGCCTGCGAACTTTCGCCCTTCTGATAATGAAGGCCTCGAAGCACGCCTCTACTCGACATAGACTCATTGTCTTGCACAAACTCAACATGATAACCAATGTGGGCATCGAACTCAGCCTGTTTCCAAGCCTCGAAAAAGTAGCCTCTAGCATCATCAAACACTTTTGGCTGTATGACCCACACTCCTTCTATTTCGGTCTCTGTATATTCCATTGCTATATACTTGTTCTATTTTTTAGTGGCAAAGATAATACTTTTTGGTGATATGACAAAACAAATTAAACTTTTTATCACTCCTTTCGAAAATTTCCCTTAAAATAGTTGTCCATTTCCCAAAAAAGCCGTACCTTTGCAAAAGATATTCAGAAAAAGAAGATAAACATTTAGACGTGATAGAAATTAACCGACATATAGAAATTCTACTCTTGAGCAACGATTGTGTAATCGTACCAGGTTTTGGTGGATTTATGGCTCATCATGTAGATGCACGTTACGATGGCAGAGACAATATGTTTTTGCCACCGCTGAGAACTGTGGGATTCAATCCACAGCTCACGATGAACGATTCCCTCCTCGCACTCTCGTACGTGGAGACTTACGATATCAGCTACCCAGAGGCATTGCGCCGTATTGAGGATGAGGTAGTTGAAATCAGACAATCATTGGAAAACGAAGGTAAATTCGAAATAGAAAATATCGGTATGCTCTTCCTCAACGAGGATGGCAACATCAGTTTCGAGCCATGCGAGGCAGGCATTCTTACTCCAGACTTCTATGGTTTGGGCGGTTTCGACATGCTTCCTATCGCACAGATTGACAACGGTGAACAGCAGAACGAGAATCAAAACGTGGCAATGAAAGTAAATCTTGCCAAAGAGGAACAGCCAGTTAAAAACGAGACAGAAGTTCCTGCAGCTCCAGCCAACAATTCGGTATTCATCGCAGAAGAAGAGGAAGAAGAGGAAAAGGCTGAATTCATCAGCATCAAGAAGAGCTGGCTGCGCAACATGGCAGCTGCCTGCATCGCCCTCATCGCCTTCTTCACCATCTCTACTCCACTCGGAAGTCCTACTATCGAAAAAAGTCAGATTGATACCGGAATGCTCACCCGCATCATGCCTAAGGAGATAGCTCCGGTAAAAAGCAACGAGCTGCTGCTCCCTACTGATGAACCGAAGCTGATGGAGACCACTCCTACCGACAAGGCTGAAAAGGCTCCGGCTATAGCACAGGATAGAGAGATTGCCACTCCATCTACCTCTTATTACAGCATCGTATTGGCAAGCCGCGTGACCAAACGCAATGCAGCCAGTTATGTGGAACACTTGCAGGGCAAGGGCTTCAAAGAGGCAAGAGTTCTGATTACCGACAACAACGTAAAGGTGATTTATGGAAACTACCGCTCTGAGAGCGAGGCATATAACACCCTCAACCGACTCCATACCAACGAGGCTTTCACTGATGGCTGGATTACAAAGGTAAAGGAGTAGTATACATTATTATATATAGAAAGAAATCAAGGAAAGAAAAAATAGATATGAAAAGAGTACGTTGCCCTAAATGCGATAATTTCATCACGTTCGACGAAACCAAATACGAGGCAGGCCAGAGTCTGGTCTTCGTTTGTCCTAATTGCAACAAGCAGTTTGGCATCCGTATGGGTGTTTCCAAACTCCGCGAAACCCGCAAGGAAGAACAGATTGATGAAAATGCCAATGAGAATGGCGTAGGCTCCATCGTAGTCATCGAAAACGTATTCGCCTACAAGCAGGTCATCCCTTTGCAGATGGGCGACAACGTCATCGGAAGATATATGAAGAACAGTGGCATCAACTGCCCTATCGAGACCGTAGATCCGAGTGTAGATATGAACCACTGCGTAATCAATGTAAGCCGCGACAAGAAAGGAAAATTGAAATATGTGCTGCGCGATGGTCCTAGCTACACCGGCACCTTCGTAGATAACGAAATTCTGGGCGACCGTGAGCGCCGTGTCATCGAAGACGGCACCCTCTTCACTATCGGAGCCACCAGCATCATCCTCCGCACAGCAGACAGCGAGGAGGAATAATGGGAAAATAACAAGTTGAAATAAAACCAAGGGTTAGAGTAGGAAAAATCTTACTCTAACCCTTTTTTTACTGATAAACACGTATAAATATACCAATAATTCTTACTTTCTGCAAGAAATCATAGCGATATAGTAATCTTTTTGCTAATATTTTCGTTAGATTGAAAGAAAATGTGTACCTTTGCAACAGAAATTAGCAATACGTGGGACCAATACTCCCGATACGTACAAAAAACAGAAGAATTACGTTAGGTTATGGATGTAGCAATCGTAAAATACAATGCCGGAAATATCTATTCCGTAGTCAACGCCATGAAGCGTTTGGGCATAGAACCAGTACTCACTGATGATGCCGAAATGCTCCAAAAGGCAGACCGTGTGCTGTTTCCAGGTCAGGGGCAGGCAAGGGAAGCCATGGAATATCTCAAGGCTCACCAGCTGGATCAGGTGATCAAGAATCTCAAGCAACCCGTATTGGGCATTTGCGTGGGACAGCAGCTCCTGTGCCGACATTCGGAGGAAGGCGACGTAGATTGCATCGGCATCTTCGATGTGGATGTGAAGCGATTCCAGCCGCAAAAGCACGAAGACAAGGTACCAGCTATGGGATGGAACGAGATATACGATCTGAAGACGGAGCTTTACAAGGGATTCGGAAACAGAGCCGATGCAGCAGATGCAGCTATGGGAGAAGCCCTGCAGCATCCCTACTCTTATTTCGTACACAGCTACTATGTGCCACTCTGCGAGGAGACCATCGCCAAGGCTGATTACATTCTGCCTTACAGCGCATCGCTCCACAAAGACAACTTCTATACCTGCCAGTTCCATCCGGAAAAGAGCGGAAAGGTAGGAGAACAGATTTTAAAGAATTTCCTGGAAATATAACAGGGACATTCTGACTGTCAGATTTCCCAATGATATAGAATAGGATTAAACGCAATAAAAGAAATATGATAGAGTTAATTCCTGCCATCGACTTGATAAATGGCCAGTGCGTTCGCCTGACAAAAGGCGATTACGACCAGAAGAAGGTCTATAACGACAATCCGGCTGAAGTAGCCAAAGACTTCGAGAAGCTGGGATTCAAGCGACTCCACGTAGTGGATCTGGACGGAGCCAAGTCGAAACACATCGTAAATGATGCTGTACTGAAGGCGATTACAACCGAAACGAATCTGACTGTAGATTTCGGAGGCGGTATCAAGACCGGGGAAGACATCGAGAAGGCATTTGCTGCAGGAGCCAGTATGGTAACCATAGGCAGCATCGCCGTTACCAATCCTGATCTCTTCATGGAGTGGATAGATAAATATGGTGCCGACAAACTCATCCTCGGAGCCGATGTAAGAAACGGCAAGATTTCTATCAATGGATGGAAAGAGGATTCATCAGAAGACCTCCTCCCCTTCCTCAAGAAATACATCGACAAGGGTGTACGCTATGTGCTCTGCACGGAAATCAGCAAGGATGGCACTCTGCAGGGTCCTGCCATCGAGCTATATCAAGAGATCATGGCAGCCTATCCTCAGCTTCACCTCATCGCCTCGGGCGGAGTGAGCTGCAATGAAGACATTGAGGCTCTGCAAGCTGCCGGCATCCCAGCTGTAGTCTTCGGCAAGGCATTTTACGAGGGTAAGATTGCTGTAGAAAAGTTAGGAGTTAAGTAATCATAAAGTTCAAAGTTCAATGGTCAAAGTTCAAAGTAACAAAGGTTTGGCAAAGCGAATCGTCCCTTGTCTTGACGTGAAAAACGGAGAGACCGTAAAGGGAACGAACTTCGTGAACCTGAGAAGCGCAGGCGACCCGGTAGAACTGGGCAAGGCCTATAGCGATGCAGGTGCCGATGAACTCGTATTCCTTGACATCACAGCTAGCTTCGAAGAGCGCAAGACCTTTACAGATATGGTAACTCGCGTAGCTGCCGAAATCAATATCCCGTTTACCGTGGGTGGCGGCATCAACGAGCTGAAGGATGTAGATCGACTCCTCAATGCAGGCGCCGACAAGGTTAGTATCAACAGTGCAGCCATCCGACATCCGGAGCTCATCAACGAGATAGCCAACCATTACGGCTCACAGGTCTGCGTCTGCGCCATCGATGCCCGTCTCGATCCCGACGGCTGGCATTGCTACGTCAAGGGCGGAAGAGAGCGAGTAGAACTCGGTCTGTTTGATTGGGCTAGAGAAGTTGCCGACCGTGGAGCCGGTGAGATTCTCTTCACCAGTATGGACCACGACGGTGTGAAGCAAGGCTTTGCCAATGAAGCCCTCGCCCACCTTGCAGAGGAAGTAAGCATTCCTATCATTGCATCGGGAGGAGCCGGCAAGATGGAGCATTTCCGTGATGCCTTCACCCTGGGAAAGGCAGATGCAGCACTGGCAGCCAGTGTCTTCCACTTCGGTGAAATCGCCATACCTGACCTGAAAAATTACCTCCGAAAAGAAGGCATCAACGTCAGGCTGTAAACCGGAGCCTTAAGGCTAGATATTTTTTCCCTTAAGGGAAAATAATAATACCCTTAAGGGAAGATATATTTTTCCTTAAGGATAGATAAATCCCCTATGATAGGGCGGAATTGACAATGGAGTAAGCAAACAATAAAATTGTAAAGATAAAATGGAAATAGATTTTGAAAAAATGGGCGGACTTGTTCCTGCCATCATCCAGGACGCCGTAACCAAGAATGTCCTGATGCTGGGATTCATGAACAAGGAAGCATACGATAAAACCATCGAAACCAAGAAGGTTACTTTCTGGAGCCGTTCTCGCAACTGTCTTTGGACCAAGGGCGAGACCTCAGGAAACTTCCTCAATCTGGTAAGCATTCAGATAGACTGCGACAACGATACCTTCCTGGTAAAGGTTCATCCAGATGGTCCTACCTGCCACAAAGGCACCGATACCTGCTGGGCTGAGGAGAATACGCTGAACCCTATCCTCTTCCTCACTGAGTTGCAGGACTTCATCGACAAGCGCCACGAGGAAATGCCTGAGGGCAGCTACACTACCAGTCTCTTCAAGAAAGGCGTGAACAAGATGGCGCAAAAGGTTGGAGAAGAAGCTATTGAGACGGTTATCGAAGCTACCAACGGCACCGACGACAAGCTCATCTACGAGAGTTCCGACCTGCTCTACCACCTCATCGTACTGCTCACCAGCAAGGGCTTGCGAATCGAGGATGTAATAAAGGAGCTCCAGATGCGACACGACCCAGAATGGGACAAGAAGCGCCGCATAGCAAAGAGCAAGGGCGAAATGAAATAATATATCTAGCTCAAGGCTATCTTGCAGCAGCTCGCCCTGAAAGGGCAGAAGCCCCTAGCCCAGGGCAACACCCTGGGTATAAAAAGATATTGGCAATACGCCCTGAAAGGGCAAAAGCTTTCAAATACATTAAATAAAGGAGAAAAAATTAGGATGTTAATAGATTATCAAAACGTCAGCATATACCAAGCCGACAAGTGCGTGCTCAAGGGCATCAACTTCCACGTGGATGAAGGAGAGTTCGCTTATCTTATCGGAAAAGTGGGCTCGGGAAAGAGTTCACTCTTGAAGACCCTCTACTGCGAACTTGACCTCGTGGAGGGTGAGACCGACAAGGCAGAAATCCTCGGCAGAGACCTCAAGACCATCCGACGCAAGGACATTCCAGCCCTGCGCAAGGAACTGGGCATCATCTTCCAGGACTTCCAGCTGCTCCACGACCGCAGCGTGCGCAAGAACTTCGAGTTCGTGCTCAAGGCTACCAAATGGAAGAACAAGAAGGACAGAGAAAAGCGCATTGAGGAAGTACTCAACGAGGTAGGCATGATTGAGAAAATCGACAAGATGCCTCACGAGCTCTCCGGTGGAGAACAGCAGCGTGTGGCCATCGCCCGTGCCCTGCTCAACAATCCGAAGATCATCATCGCCGATGAGCCAACGGGAAATCTCGACCCGGAGACCGCCAGCAACATCGTGGGACTGCTCAAGGATATCACCAAGCAGGGTACAGCTGTAGTGATGACAACCCATAACATCCCGATGCTCGACAAGTTCCCAGGCATCGTATATCGCTGCAAGGATGGTTTACTCCACGACGTGACCAACGAGTACAACCACATCGACCTGACAGAAGATGGCGAGGAGAATTAAACGGGGAAAATACAACAAAAGAACAATAAAAATTAAACATTAATATAATATTACGACTATGAAGGTAATGAAATTCGGAGGTACTTCTGTAGGCTCACCAGAGCGTATGAAGGGAGTAGCCTCTTTGGTTACAGAATCAGGTGAACCAACTTTCATCGTATTGTCTGCGATGAGCGGTACAACAAACTCTCTCGTTGAGATCTCTGACTATCTCTACAAGAAGAACCCAGAGGGCGCCAACGAGGTAATCAACAATTTGGAGAAGAAATACATGCAGCACGTGGAGGATCTCTACTCTACTGATGAGATGAAGAAGACTACACGCGAGTTCCTGCAGGGCGAGTTCAACTATCTCCGTTCATTTACCAAGGATCTCTTTACTTCTTTCGAGGAGAAGAGCATCGTGGCTCAGGGCGAGATTATGAGCACTAACATGGTTGTAAACTACTTGAAGGAACAGGGTGTAAAGGCTGTATTGCTCAGCGCATTAGACTTTATGCGCACCGACAAGAATGCAGAGCCAGACCCACAGTACATCAAGGAGAAGCTCTCTGCCATTATGGAAGAAAACCAGGGTTATCAGATCTACATCACCCAGGGCTTTATCTGCCGCAACGCTTACGGCGAGGTAGATAACCTGCAGCGTGGTGGTAGCGACTACACCGCATCACTCATCGGTGCAGCTCTCCCTGCAGACGAGATTCAGATCTGGACAGATATCGACGGTATGCACAATAACGACCCTCGTGTAGTAGAGCACACAGAGGCTGTTCGCCAGTTGAACTTCGAGGAGGCTGCTGAGTTGGCTTACTTCGGTGCCAAGATTCTCCACCCTACCTGTGTTCAGCCAGCCAAGTATGCCGGCATCCCAGTTCGTCTGAAGAACACCATGGATCCTAAGGCTGATGGTACCATCATCGACAACGTCATCGTACGTGGCAAAATCAAGGCTGTAGCTGCCAAGGACAACATCACTGCTATCAAGATCAAGAGTAGCCGCATGTTGCTCGCTACAGGTTTCCTCCGCAAGGTATTCGAAATCTTCGAGAGCTACCAAACTCCTATCGATATGATTGCTACCTCAGAGGTAGGTGTGAGCATGAGTATCGATAACGATGCTCACCTCAACGACATCGTCAACGAGTTGAAGAAATATGGTACTGTAACTGTAGATTCAGACATGTGCATCATCTGCGTGGTAGGTGATCTGGACTGGAGCAACGTAGGCTTCGAGACCATCGCTACCGATGCTATGAAGAACATCCCGGTACGTATGATTTCTTATGGTGGCAGCAACTACAACATCTCATTCCTCATCAGAGAGAGAGACAAGAAGCAGGCTCTGCAGAACTTGAGCAACGTATTGTTCGAGAAGTAATCACATATTCAAGATCTCCGCCCCCGATGGGGCGGAGATATATTCTGATTTAACTATAATAAGATATTAAATAATAAGTATAAGCGAAATGAAAGGTACATTTCCGATAGATAAGTTTCAGGAGATACAGACTCCGTTCTACTACTACGACACCAACGTGTTGCGCCAAACCTTGAAGACCATCAATGCAGAGGCTGGCAAGCACGAGGGCTTTGAGGTACACTATGCCGTAAAGGCAAATGCCAACCCTAAAGTGCTCAATATCATCTGCCAGGCTGGTTTGGGTGCCGACTGTGTGAGCGGAGGAGAAATTCAGGCTGCCATCAATGCAGGTTTCCCTGCCAATAAGATTGTGTATGCCGGTGTAGGCAAGAGTGATTGGGAAATCAACCTTGGTTTGGACAAGGGCATCTTCTGCTTCAATGTAGAGAGCATCCCGGAATTGGAAATCATCAACGAACTTGCCGAGAAGAAGAATAAGATTGCACAGGTTTGCTTCCGCATCAACCCAGACGTTGGTGCTCATACCCATGCCAACATTACAACAGGTTTGGCTGAAAACAAGTTTGGTATCGCCATGCGCGATATGGAGAGCGTGATTGAGGAGGCTTCCAAGATGAAGAACATCAAGTTCCTGGGTCTTCACTTCCATATTGGTAGTCAGATACTTGACATGGGAGACTTCGAGGCTCTCTGTAACCGCATCAACGAGTTGCAAAACCAGTTGGAGGCTCATCACATCGTAGTAAAGAACATCAATGTAGGCGGTGGATTGGGTATCGATTACAACCATCCAAACCGTGTGCCTATCCCAGACTTCAAGGATTACTTCGATACATACGCCAAGAAGTTGAAGTTGCGCGATGGACAGAAGTTACACTTCGAGTTGGGCCGTGCCGTAGTGGGTCAGATGGGTTCGCTCATCACCAAGACTCTTTATATCAAGCAGGGCACAGCCAAGCAGTTTGCCATCGTAGATGCAGGTATGACCGATCTGATCCGCCCTGCCCTTTATCAGGCATATCATAAGATAGAGAACATCTCCAGCGATGAACCTGTAGAGACATACGACGTAGTAGGTCCGATCTGCGAGTCGAGCGATGTATTCGCCAAGGCTATAGATCTGAACAAGACCCATCGTGGCGACCTCATTGCCCTCCGTTCAGCCGGAGCCTATGGTGAGATCATGGCGAGCCAGTATAACTGCCGCCAGTTGCCAAAGGGATATATCACAGAAGACTTTTAATTCAGTTAAGAGTTAAGAGTTTACAGTTAAGAGTTAGGAGTAAGGAGTCATTCCTTT
Source organism: Prevotella sp. AM23-5 (assembly GCF_003473645.1). Lineage (NCBI taxonomy): Bacteria > Pseudomonadati > Bacteroidota > Bacteroidia > Bacteroidales > Prevotellaceae > Prevotella > Prevotella sp. AM23-5. The sequence continues at coordinate 31,085 of NZ_QUCG01000027.1, forward strand.
CTCCAACTTTCTTTATTACGAGAAAAAAAAGAAATGATGACAATTAGTTTAACAACTATCATAGCAGGCGCAGTAGTGGTATTATTGGCAATCCTCGGATCGCTGATAAATCCATTTCTGCGCTCGTTGCGTTTTACTGACGAGGAGGAATCCTTGGAATCTAGAGAACCTATCTCGGTGATTATCACCGCTCACGACAATCTCTATGAACTGGAGCATAATCTACAGATGTTCCTGCAGCAGAAATATCCTGCCGATTATCAGGTAATCGTGGTTTGTCAGAGCACCGATGGTGAGACCCAGGATTATCTGAAGCGCATGGCAGCCGAGAATTCTCACCTATATTATACATATATCCCTGAGAGCTCCCGCTATATGAGCAGAAAGAAGCTGCAGATTACACTGGGCGTGAAGGCTGCCAAGTATGAGTGGATCATCCTCACCGAACCTACCTGCACCCCATCCAACGACAAGTGGCTCTATACGATGACCCGCAACTGCCAGGAGCCTAACCATCTGGTTCTGGGCTATGTAGCTTTAGACGAAGCAACCAAGGGTGTTCGCCGATTCGACAGCATCCGCAAGGCATTCTATCTGCTCCGACGTGCACAGCATAGCTACGGCTACCGCACCCACATGCCAAACGTAGCCTTCCGCAAGAGCGATTTCATGCGCGAGCAGGGCTATCAGGGCAACCTGGAGTATGTGCGCGGAGAATACGACTTCCTGGTCAACAAGTATGCTGCCTACGGAGATACTGCCGTAGAACTCGACTGCGATGCATGGCTCATCCATGATGAACCAACCGACAAGGCATGGCACAATGCCCACCTTTACCTCCAGGCATCCCGCAAGAGTCTGACCAGATCCAAGTCGATGATGTCACTGATGGCAATGGATCATCTCTTCCCTCACCTCAGCCTCATCGCCTCGCTGGCCACCCTGGCATACGCCATCCTGATGCAAGACTGGATCCTGACTGGCATTGCAGGTTTCGCCCTGCTTCTGCTCCTGATTCTCCGCACCGTCATAGCCCACAAGGCCATCAAGCATTTCGACGATGACATCTCGCTCCTGAAGCTGCCATTCTATGAGTATGGCATCATCTGGAGAAATCTTGCCAACAAGATAAGATACTGGCGTGCAGACAAGAACGACTTCACCAGTCATAAACTGTAGGATTTTAGAATCAACAAGCAAACTTAAAATAACGATGAAAGTATATTTGTTCATTTCCAAACATAAGAAGACGCTGAAGATGTATCTTCCTTACATCGAAGCGCTGCAGCAGAAGTTCGACACCACCAGTAACCTGGTAGATGCCGATATCGTGATGATACTGGGAGCATGGACAAGACAAGGTGCCCAGCTCGCCAGAATGTCTCGCAAGATGGGCATCCCCTACATCGTTTGCCCACTCGGCGACCTCTCAGAGCGCAACTGCCGGAATCCGCATTTCAAGCGCAGTCTGCAGACCCTGATGTACCAGAAGGCGATGTACAGGCACTCAGACCTCATCATCGCCACCACCCCATTGGAGAAAGCCTATCTGGAGAAACTCGGATGGAACAAGCACATCACCCTCATCAGATACTTCGGCTACAGTCATCTCATCACCGAAGAAGGTACGATGGAAGACTGGCAGGAGACGGATGCCTCTACCCTCGCCGACTTCGAGCGCAGAAAGGCAGAAGCCATCGCCCAGCAGACCCAGCATGCCATCATCGCCCAGATTATGCAGATTCAGAGCAGAATGCCGCATAAGAACATCCCACAGAAGTATCTCGACGACCTGCATACCTTATTATATGCAGACGATTATGATGAGGATGCTATCAACGAGGAACTGAAGAAGCTGAAACTCGACAGCTATGCCGCCTCCGTATTCCAGGCGATGACCGACAAAACGGGACTTACCGAGGGATTTATGCCACTTCCTGCCAAAAAAGGCAGAAAAAGCAAGGAGATTCTGAAGTATGTAAAGTAAGAGACTGACAGTAGTTGACCTGCGTCAAGAGGCTGACTGCCAGTATTTGACTTGTATCAAAAAATCGCTTTCTTTCATCATTTTGTCACCCATTTGTTACCCGAATTCAAAAAAAAGGCATTACCTTTGCACCCGTAAAGATGAAACAAGAGATCTTGAGTATGCGAGATGAGAAGTCTTATATATATAAAAAAGATGAGAAATCTCAAGTACAGGAGATGGAAGGTTTCAGGTAAGAGAGATTGTAAAAGGATAACATGTAGAACAGGAGACCGAAAATGCGACGGCTCCACAAAGATTGAGAAAGGAAACAAATTATGATGACAACAGTAATGGCACTCGCAGTAGTAGCAATTATGATTGCTAAGGCAATCAATGTAAACAACCACATCGAGATGGGTAAGTAATTACTCCATCCCCTTGTAGGAAAGAGAATGAAAGAAGAGCCCGGCGAGGCTCAAGTATTAACGAAAAAGAAAGAAAGGATAACGATTATGAAAACAATGTTGAAAGAAATCAAGAAGGTTATGAAGTCATTTATTGCAAACTATCTGAATGCAATGTCACTTTATGGCGAAGCTATTTGCAATGGTCGTGGTTGTGCTTGCGCATAATCACTTGAAATATAAAGGAAGCGTGCTGGTATTTACTTACCGGCACGCTTTTTTCGTTGTTGGCCTACAGAGACTTCCAGCAGGGATAGATTATACCTCTTGTGTTAATACAACCTACCTTCTGCGTTAATATAGATTAAATAATCCGCCTTTTCTACGATAATTCGGAAATTATCTATACTTTTGCATCTATAATTATCACGGGGGTGCTGAGCAATCGGCTGAGATTATACCCATTGAACCTGAAACAGGTAATGCTGGCGCAGGAAATATGATAGATCGTTTTACACCCAGGCAGAGACAAATGCAACCTGCTCTTGCTTCTCTACAACCCCTTTGCTTTCATCAGGCATACCCCCGTGTTGACAATTGTAAATTTATAAATGTAAACATAGGAACAGATTATGAAAGTTATCATCAACAGCAAAGAAACTGAGATTCAGGCAAAGACCGTCAAGGAACTTGCCCAGGAACTCGATCTTCCAGCTACAGGTTGCGCTGTAGCCATCAGTAACGAGATGGTGCCTCGTGACGAGTGGGAAAGCCACGTGATCCAGGAGGGTGCCGACATCGTGATTGTAAAGGCATTCTGCGGAGGATAAGCTATAGTAATTTATAATTTATAGTTTATAGGGCTATGGCAAAAATATCTTTAGACAATTTTCAACTGCAGTTCATCTCTCATCAGAATGAGAAGATGAGCTATCTCGATGGCATTCACGAGGCGATAACGGGACTCTGCAAATGGGTTCAGCTCCGCATGAAGGATGCCTCTGATGATGAAGTGCGCCCCATCGCCTACAAGGTGAAGGAATGGTGCAAGATCATGAATGTTACCTTCATCATCGACGACCGTGTGGAACTGGTGAAAGAGGTGGGCGCCGATGGCGTGCATCTGGGCAAGAACGATATGCCGATTGCCGAGGCTCGCAAGATTCTGGGCGATGACTTCATCATAGGCGGTACAGCAAATACCTTCGAGGATGTGAAGGCTCACTATGAGGCTGGTGCCGATTACATCGGTTGCGGTCCGTTCCGCTTCACCACTACCAAGGAGAAGCTCTCCCCTATCCTCGGCCTTGAAGGATATAAGGAAATCATCCAGAAGATGAAGGCTGAAAATATCGATATCCCTATCGTTGCCATCGGAGGCATCACCAAGGAGGATATCCCCGAAATCATGAAGACGGGAGTTAACGGCATCGCACTCAGCGGCTGCATCCTCAATGCCAAGGATCCGGCATCAGAAACCCATGACATCATGGAAATGATGAAGGTATTCAGATAAGCAAACATTTAAAAATAAGAATAACAGAAAAATGGAAAAATTAGTAATTGCAGGACGAGAGTTCAACTCCCGCCTCTTCCTCGGAACAGGAAAGTTCAACAACAACCAGCTCATGGCAGAAGCCATCAAGGCTTCTGAAACAGAAATGGTAACCGTTGCCATGAAGCGTATCGAACTCGAAGACAAGCAGGACGACCTGCTCTCTCATATCGTGCAGAACCCAAATATCCAGCTCCTTCCTAACACCAGTGGTGTGCGCAACGCTGAGGAGGCTGTATTCGCAGCACAGATGGCTCGCGAGGCTTTCGGAACCAACTGGCTCAAGCTCGAAATCCACCCAGACCCTCGCTATCTTCTTCCAGACTCTATCGAGACGCTGAAGGCTACCGAGAAACTGGTAAAGCTCGGTTTCGTGGTATTGCCATATTGCCAGGCAGACCCAACCCTCTGCAAGCACCTCGAAGAGGCTGGTGCTGCTACCGTAATGCCACTCGCTGCACCTATCGGTACCAACAAGGGTTTGAGAATGAAGGACTTCCTGCAGATCATCATCGAGCAGGCTACTGTTCCTGTGGTAGTAGATGCAGGTATCGGTGCGCCTAGCCACGCTGCCGAGGCTATGGAGATGGGTGCCAGCGCTTGTCTGGTTAACACAGCCATCGCCGTTGCCGGAGACCCTGTAGAAATGGCTAAGGCATTCAAGGAGGCAGTGGTATGCGGTCGCCGTGCTTACGAGGCTGGTCTCGGAGCCATCAGCGATTGTGCCGAGGCAAGTTCTCCACTCACCGCATTCCTCAATGACTAATTATAATAATGACTAATTATAATATAGATAAACCTTTAGAAAACATTATGCCAAACGATAAGAAAGCTTACGCCCAGAGAGAAAAGGCGTATATGCAGGGAAAACTTTTCCCACAGATCAAGGTTGGAATGACCAAGGTAAACCTCACTCCTACTGTTGTGAAGGATGAGCGCGGCATTCCACATACAGAGCCAAACGCTCCGGTTTACATCTACGATACCAGCGGTCCTTACAGCGACCCTAACTATCAGGTAGATTTGAAGAAAGGCTTGCCAAGAATGCGCGAGCAGTGGATTATCGACCGCAACGATACCGAGCAGCTCAAGGAGGTTACCAGCGAGTATGGCAAGCAGCGTCTTGCTGACCATAGCCTCGACCACCTCCGCTTCGAGCACATCCAGTTGCCTCGCCGTGCACAGGCTGGCAAGCACATCACACAGATGGCTTACGCCAAGGCGGGCATCGTGACTCCAGAGATGGAGTATGTGGCCATCCGTGAGAACATGAACTGCCAGGAGTTGGGCATCGATACCCATATCACCCCTGAGTATGTGCGTGATGAGATTGCACGCGGACGTGCCGTTCTTCCTGCCAACATCAACCACCCGGAGAGCGAACCGATGATCATCGGCCGCAACTTCCTCGTGAAGATCAATACCAACATCGGTAACTCTGCCACTACTTCCAGCATCGAGGAAGAGGTGGATAAGGCAGTATGGTCTTGCAAGTGGGGAGGCGATACCTTGATGGACCTCTCTACCGGCGACAACATCCACGAAACCCGTGAATGGATTGTGCGCAACTGCCCTGTACCAGTAGGAACCGTGCCTATCTACCAGGCTTTGGAGAAGGTGAACGGCAAGGTAGAGGATTTGAACTGGGAGGTATTCCGTGATACCCTCATCGAGCAGTGCGAGCAGGGTGTTGACTACTTCACCATCCATGCCGGCATCCGTCGCCACAACGTGCATCTCGCTGATAGCCGTCTCTGCGGTATCGTGAGCCGTGGCGGTAGTATCATGAGCAAGTGGTGTCTCTACCACGACCAGGAAAGCTTCCTCTATGAGCACTTCGACGATATCTGCGACATCGTGGCACAGTATGACGTTGCCCTCTCTTTGGGTGATGGTCTGCGTCCAGGCTGTATTGCCGATGCCAACGATGCAGCCCAGTTTGCCGAGTTGGATACCATGGGCGAGCTTGTTACCCGTGCCTGGGACAAGAACGTGCAGGCATTCATCGAGGGTCCTGGTCACGTGCCATTGCAGAAGATCAAGGAGAACATGGAGCGACAGCTCGACCACTGTCACGAGGCACCATTCTACACCCTCGGCCCATTGGTTACCGATATTGCTCCAGGTTACGACCACATCACTTCAGCCATCGGTGGCGCCCAGATAGCATGGCTCGGCACCGCCATGCTCTGCTATGTAACACCAAAGGAGCACCTCGCCTTGCCTAACAAGGAAGATGTGCGCACAGGTGTGGTAACCTATAAGATTGCCGCTCATGCAGCCGACTTGGCAAAGGGTCATCCAGGTGCAACCATCCGCGACAACGCCCTCTCCAAGGCCCGTTTCGAGTTCCGCTGGAGAGACCAGTTCCACCTCTCACTCGACCCAGAGCTCGCCTTGAAGTATTTCGAGGAGGCAGGTCATACAGACGGTGAGTACTGCACCATGTGTGGTCCAAACTTCTGCGCAGCCAAGTTGACACACGATTTGAGAAAGTTTAAAAAGTAAGAAAATGTTTTCAGACGAATTAAAGAATATCAGTTGGGAGGAGACCACGGAGCGCATTGCTCGAATGACCGATAACGATGTGCGTCGTGCCCTTGCCAAGGACCATTGCGATGTGAACGACTTCATGGCGCTGCTTTCACCGGCAGCCGAGCCATACCTGGAGGTAATGGCGCGTCTTTCCCGCAAATATACCGAGGAGCGCTTCGGCAAGACCATGTCGATGTTCATTCCTCTCTACATCACCAATTCATGCTCTAACTCCTGCGTGTATTGCGGTTTCCATCGTGAGAATCCGATGGCCCGCACCATCCTCACCCCAGAGCAGATTGAGAACGAGTACAAGGCAATCAAGCAGTTGGCTCCATTCGAGAACATCCTTCTCGTTACGGGCGAGAACCCGGCAAAGGCTGGTACCCCTTATCTTGCCAAGGCCATCGACATCGCCAAGAAGTATTTCTCTAACGTGAAGATTGAGGTGATGCCGCTCTCTACTGAGGATTACAAGACCCTCGCCGACCATGGTATGAACGGCGTCATCTGTTTCCAGGAAACCTACAACCACGAGCACTACAAGCTCTACCACCCACGTGGCATGAAGAGCAAGTTTGAGTGGCGCTGCGACGGTTTCGACCGCATGGGTATGGCAGGCGTTCATTCCATCGGTATGGGTGTGCTCATCGGACTGGAGAAGGAGTGGCGCACGGATGTAGTGATGATGGCTCATCACCTGCGCTACCTGCAGAAGCACTACTGGAAGACCAAGTACAGCGTGAACTTCCCTCGTATGCGCCCTGCACAGAACGAAGGTTTCCAGCCAAACTGCTTCATGACTGATAAGCAGTTGGCACAGGCTACTTTCGCCATGCGTATCTTCGATCACGATGTAGATATCTCCTACTCTACCCGTGAGCCTGCCTACATCCGTGACAACATGGCAACACTGGGTGTCACCACCATGTCGGCAGAATCAAAGGTAAATCCTGGTGGTTATCATACTTATCCTCAGGCATTGGAGCAGTTCACCGTGAGCGATGAGCGTACCGCCAAGGTAATCAATGCGAGATTGAAGGAATTGGGCAGAGAGCCAGTATGGAAGGATTGGGATGCCTCATTCGATTTCTTCGGAAATATCGCAAACGGATAATTTTACAGAGCAGCACGCCCTGAAAGGGCAGAAGCTCCTAGCCCAGGGCATCGCCCTGGGTTTAGAATGTGATATAACAAAGTCGCCCTTTAAGGGCAAAAGCTTTAAATATAAGAAGCTTTTGCCCTTCCAGGGCGACTTTCTTGCTTATGCGTAACCCAGGGTGTTACCCTGGGCTAGGAGCTTCTGCCCTTTCAGGGCGTATGGAGATAAACTATACATACCATCCAAAGCGTATGGATGTAATCCAAAGGCTTATTCCTTCAGCCATCCCCCAATCAAGTCGATGATTTCCTGTCTGGTAGGCTCAGGGAACGACAGGATACGGGTGAGATGCGAACCGCCATGACACATATAGACATGCAGGTTCTTCTTGTTCTTGGTGAAAGGCAAACCATAGATGCCCGATGCACCCCATGGGTCGATGTCACCATAAATATACACCATTTTCGGATCGTTCCTGGTCAGGAAATCCACGGTATAATTGTAAAGCTTTGGCGAGAACTCCACGTTCTCGGCACCCTTCGGCACCATCAGTTTCTTCAGATAACCCTTTGGCGACTTGATGCTCAGGTATCTCTTGAATGGCTTGGTGTAATATCCGTAATATCCCAACTCTTTGGCAGCCTGCACATCGAAAGATGCAGTGGCATTGTAGTTGGTGAAATACTCCGGCTCACACATGTTGATCCAGTATTTGAACACCTGGTCGTCGGTGGCATCATTCGTAGGAATCTTCTTGATATCCTCACCCCACTGCCAGAAGGCGAAGGCATACTCAAACACCGAGTAATCGAAGATCTCGGCGATAGGCGCATTGAAGCGATACTGCTTCTCGCTGCAATACTTCTCGAACATCGGCAGCAGCGCAGCCTTGCGCTTGAAGAGCAGCAGCTGGAAGTTGAGCACCTTCTGTCGGTTCTCCTTGGTAGAAACCTCCTCCTGCAGGAACTTCTCGTGTCTGCCATCCTCCACGCCCTTATTCAGCGGCGCCACGTATGGCACGGAGATGTCCACATCATTCGGGAAGTAAGCACGGTAGAACATCGTGGTCTGTCCGCCCTTGCTGATACCCGTGGCAATCCACTTGCCCTTATACATCGCATGCAGGGTCTGGTTTACGTGGTGCAGATCGTAGAGCGAGTTCTCCACGGTGAGGTAATCCCAGTTGCAAGGCTTCGGCATCGACTTGTCGAAATAGCGGTACTCCACGGTGATGATGTTGGTATCGAAGAGCTTGGAAAGTTCCTCGATGTATCCCTCGCGCAATGCATACTTGGCGTTGTAGCCTTCAGTTACGAGCACGGTAGGACGGTCGAATCCTCTGTGGCAGAGCACCACACGCTGCTCAAAGCTACCCTTGGAAGCATCCTTGGCATCCAGTTGCTGCTTGATGAAGAACACATATTTTTCCGGGAAATGCGTACTTTTCAGCGTTTCCACGTCACTCACTCCAGGCAGCGTCGCCAACAGCTTGCCCGCCTCTCCCAGTTCTGCCGCCAGCATCTGCAAAGGCAGGATGAAGAGCAGCAGCAGCAATTTCAAGAATCTCAATTTCAATTTCATTTTCTTCTCTCTTTTATATTTTCTCTTTTTAAACTTTCGTCGGTAATCTCCACATGCTTTAAAAGCTATGCAAAGGTAAGGAAATATTCTTGTCCAGCAAAGAGAAGAGCCACCTTTTTATTATTATTGCAGCATTTTTCTTTTTTTTACGGCAAGAATAAAAGTAAAACGAAAAATATTTTGTATATTTGCAGTTGAAATCAAAATATAGGAAATAAGAAATCAAATAAATCATCATCATAATAATAATATTAACAATCATAATTTATGACTAACTTACAACAATCAGCAACTCATTTTGCAGATACCAAACCCCATTATGCCCTGCTCGACGGATTGCGAGGCGTAGCAGCATTGCTCGTGGTGTGGTATCATATGTTCGAAGGCTACCAGTTTGCATCCGGCTCAGCCATCATCCAGGAAATCAACCACGGCTATCTGGCGGTTGACTTCTTCTTCATCCTTTCCGGTTTCGTCATCGGCTACGCATACGATAACCGTTGGGGAAAGACATTGACGCTGGGAAAATTCTTCAAGCGCCGCCTCATCCGCCTGCATCCGATGGTAGTGATGGGTGCCTTGATAGGACTCGTAATGTTCATCCTTCAGGGGGCAGTGACCTGGAACGGCACACCGGCTTCGGTACCGGCGATGCTGATAGCCCTGCTCTGCGCCATGCTGATGATTCCCGCCCTTCCGGGTTGCGGCTACGAGGTAAGAGGCAACGGCGAAATGTTTCCGCTCAACGGCCCCGCCTGGTCGCTCTTCTTCGAGTACATCGGCAACATCCTCTATGCCCTTTTCATCCGGCGACTCTCCACCAGGGCATTGGCTATTCTCGCCGGAATCCTATCCATCCTTCTGCTTTGGTTCACAGCTACGGATGTTTGCGGCTACGGCATGTTTGGTGTGGGCTGGACGCTCGATGGTCTCAACTTCTGGGGTGGACTTCTGCGCATGCTCTGCCCGTTTACGATAGGAATGCTGCTATCCCGTGTTTTCCATCGCATCCAGTTCAAGGTAAAGGGTGCGTTCTGGATCAGTTCCATCATTCTTCTCCTGCTCTTCCACGTACCTTATATAGAGAGTACGGTTGGCGGCAGTAGTGTGGGCAGCGCTGATGGCATCATGCTGAATGGTGTTTTCGAAGCAGTGTGCATCATTCTGATTTTCCCGGCGATAGTATGGCTGGGAGCGAGCGGAACAACAACTGACCGTTTCAGTACCCGCGTCTGCACGTTCCTGGGCGACATCTCCTTCCCGCTCTACATCGTGCACTATCCGTTTATGTATTACTTCTATTCGTGGCTCATCGAGAAGCAGCTCTTCACGCTTGGTGAAACCTGGGCCGAGGCGCTCATCACCTGTGCGGTTTCGATAGCAGCCGCCTGGCTCTGTCTGAAGTTCTACGACCTGCCAGTGCGCAGATGGCTGGCGAAGAAATAAAGATTCGCCACCTTTTTTTATATTATCCCCCATTTTTTCTTGCGAAATCAAAATATTCGTCGTATCTTTGCAGAAAGAATGTGTAGAAAGATGGATGGCTCGCAAAAAGCTATCCTGAAAACATAGGAGACCAGATTATGACAGATACAGAAATGAACGATAGAAGATTGCCGGTAGGTATCCAGTCTTTTGAGGTTATCAGAAAGGATGGTTATCTTTATGTTGACAAGACTGATATGATATGGAGACTTGCCAACAGGGGGAAAAAGTATAATTACCTGAGCCGCCCACGCCGCTTCGGTAAGTCGATTCTCGTGGATACACTTCGGGCTTACTTCGAAGGAAAAAAGGAACTCTTCGAAGGATTGAAGGTGATGGAGCTGGAGAAAGAATGGACCTGCTATCCCGTCATTCGACTCGATATGAGTTGCGGAGGAGCTACACCCGAAGAACTCAACTCCTATCTAGATGACGCCTTCTATAAACTTGAACAGAAGTATGAGGTAGCCGTGCGCCCAGAGGCTTCCCTTGCCGTCCGCTTCCAGAACATCATCGAAACGATGTTTCAAAAGACAGGAAAACAGGCGGTTATCCTCATCGATGAGTATGATTCTCCATTGCAGCATTCTTGGAAGACTCCTCAGCATGATGCCTGCACAGCCATCTACAAGTCCGTGTTTGCCGTCTTGAAAAAAGAGGACGAGCACGAGCGTTTCGTCTTTATCACGGGCATCACCAAGTTCACTCAGATTTCTCTCTTCTCTGTTCTCAATAATCTGAGCAACATCAGTTTTGATGCACCATACGCCACCATCTGCGGTATTTCGAAACAGGAAGTTGCCGACAACTTCATGCCGGAAATTGAGGCAATGGGAGAAGAAAACGGATGGACTCCTGAGGAGACGCTGAAGCAGCTCACGACCTATTACGACGGATATCATTTCTGTCATGAAAATATGATTGACATCTTCAATCCGTTCAGCCTCATCAATGCCCTGGAGGATAGGAAATTGAGAAATTACTGGGCCTCATCTGGAGCAACCTCGTTGCTTCCTAAGTTTGTAGATGATATGGAAATACGCTTGAATGATTTTGATCATTGTGCCTTGTTAAGCTCTATAATAGAGTCGTCAGATGTAACAGGTGGTGGACCAGAACTGTTTCTTTATCAGTCTGGCTATCTCACAATAAAGGGCTACATGAACGGAACTTACCTCCTTGGTATTCCAAACTTCGAGGTAAGACAGGCTCTGAATGAAATAGTTTTGCCAACCCTTTCCATGCGTAAGGGTAATGACATTCAGTCACCACAAGCATTTCTGAATCTTTACCTGAACATGGGAAATCTACCAGAAGCAATGAAGTGTCTGAAAGCCCTTGTTGCGGATGTGCCATACAGCAACAAGAAGCTTGCAAGCATGGATATGGAAGAACGTTACCGTCTGATTCTGAGTACAATTTTCAATGCCATTGGCTGTAGAGTGGAAGTAGAAAGAATGCTTGCCACTGGCAGGATAGACATGATTGTGGAGGTTCCATCCTTCATCTACGTCCTGGAGCTGAAGCTATCTAACAATGGCGGCATTTCTGCTGCCGAGAGCCAGATAAAGGAAAAGAGCTACACCGAACCATTCAAGGCCGATAAACGCAAAGTTATCGCCCTGGCCGTGGAACTCGATGAAACAGGCAGGGGATTGATAGATTGGAAAGAAGTGGATGAGTCTTTGTAAAATACAACTCCAAACAAACATCCCGCCAGGTGTCCTACCGGATTCAAAATCCGTTGGGACACCTGGCGGGTTCTTTTGTTTATCATAAAGACTAATGATAATCCTTTCTTTCTATCCTCCTGGCTCGCAAGTTCAGCTTACGAGGATCTTGGCGCAAATCCCAGAGATCCACCAGCCAGAGGATATCTTCCTTTTCATTATAAAAATAGATAATCTTGAAGTTCTTCATGATGATGGCACCACGAAACACCATTGTTTCATTACGGAAATGAGCTACTATAGGATAACGCTTAGGCATAAATTCTAATAAACGCTTAATTTCCTTATATTGTGTTTGCCACTTACGAGCAGTTTTTAATCCAAACTCTTGTAAGGCATACTCAATACTCTTTTTAATTTCCTTCTTGAAAAGGGCATCAGTTTTTATTTCCATTCTGCAATCATCTTTTCTATCTCAGCATCCAAAACGGAAATAGGCTCTCCATAATTAGGATCATCCAATTTATCCAGAATGCTCTCGCAATGCTCCATCACCTGCTCCAGCGAGCGCCCCATAGGATAGGAATCAGTGTCGTAAGCCTCATCCCATGATACTAATGATGCAGATGATGCTGCCGAACGATAGGCTGGCGATGGCTCGCAGACCTTATCCCCTGCAATCTTCGATTCCTCGATATGATATTTCTTTTCCTCCATATTTTCTTTCGTTTTTAAAGTTCCACGTTACTTATTGGTGCAAAAATACGAAGAAAGATTGGAACTCGCAAGAAAATCTACAAGAAAATAGCTTTTTCTGCATCAAAAAAGAAGCATTTCTCAGGAATATTTTATATCTTTGCACACATAGAAGAAAAGAAAATGTCGTTCTGATTAAAACCGATCGTTATGAAAGTATATTGGGATAAGACTGCTGTAATAGGTTTGGTGGGGTTTACGATCTCACTCTTGCTGATACTGTGCTTTATGGACAGTCTCAGCCACCCATTGGTGGGGATATTCCTCTGCCTGGTGGTCAGCATTTTCTGTCTTGTTATCGGACTCATCCTAGCCTTTATCGGCAACGGAGAAGCCAGCTATATCTGTGCAGCCATCTTTGGGGTATCATTCGCAGCCTTCCTTCTCGGTTCGTGGTGGAAAACCACCAGCATAGCCTCCAAAGCCGATTGGAGCGACTGGGGGTGGTTATAGAGAAACGTTTAAAAGTTACGATTATGGCAACACAAGTATTAAAATTCAATCAGGCCCAGCAGGCGGTGCTCAATGTTATCTCTTGTTTGCAGTCAGAACAGGACTTGGCTGACTTGAAACGAACATTAGTAAAGTTCATGAATGATCACTTGCAGCGAGAAATGGATAAGCTTTGGGAATCTGGCGAAATGAGCAATGAAAAGTTGCAGAAAATGCAGTCAGAACATTTGCGCACGGCTTATAAATTAACTGACAAATGATCAATCTCCATTACCATTAAAATGCTATTTTTTCAAGCATAAATCAACCTTTGTACTTCCCTGAAAAAGGTTGTCACTT
>NZ_QUCG01000028.1:0-17986 GCF_003473645.1 Prevotella sp. AM23-5
AATTATAGTGTTGCGGAATTAAGGATAAAAACATTTGAAGACAATGGAAATCAAGGAAGGATATATGCCCTTCATGGGCTATCAAACTTATTATCGTATCGTAGGTAAAACGGAAGAGGGCAAGAACCCTATCATCCTTTTGCATGGTGGACCAGGCAGTACTCACAATTACTTCGAACTCTTGGATAGAGTAGCGGAGACGGGCAGAGCCGTCATCATGTATGACCAGTTGGGTTGTGGCAACTCATTCGTGGAGGGACATCCCGAACTATGGACACCAGAGACTTGGCTCAAAGAACTCTGTGCCCTCATCGACTATCTCCACATCGACCATTTCCATCTCTTGGGACAGTCGTGGGGAGGCATGCTTGCCATCATCTATCTGATAGAGAAGCAAGCAAAGGGCGTGAAGTCAGCCATCCTCAGCAGTACCCTTTCGAGCAGCAAACTGTGGGCGAGCGAGCAGCATCGCATGATTAAGTTTATGTCGGAGGAAGACCAGCAAGCCATTGCAGAGGCAGAGGCGAAGGATGACTTTTCTAGCGAGGCGTATGCCAAGGCGAATGAGCACTTCATGCTCTTGCATTGTGCAGGCGAGGTAACGGAGGATAGCCCAGAGTGTCTTCGCCGGAAGAAACGTGCAGGTGCCGAGGCTTATCTTTATGGTTGGGGACCAAACGAATACACTCCTACTGGTACGCTCCGTGATTATGATTACACCGACCGTCTGGGCGAAATCCAAGTGCCTTGCTTGGTGATGAGTGGCACCAACGACCTCTGTACTCCATTGGTAGCAAAGACGCTCTACGATGGTATCCAAGATTCCAAGTGGCATCTCTTCGTAGGAGCCCGACACATGCCATTTGCCGAGCAAAATGATGAGTATTGCGAGGTATTGGAAGAATGGTTAGGGGAGAAAGATTAGGCTTCTTCAAACTTTAGAAAAATGGAATTTCATCCAATCGATTGGACAAATTAAAGTAAAACCGTCCAATCGATTGGATGAAATGTATAGAATCAATAATCAATATTAGTAACTTAAAGAGAGCTTTTCTCTTTTTCTGGTGCAAAGGTAGTAAGTTTTTTCCAAACTTGCAAGAAGGCATGATTAGGTTACTCAGTTTCCCTGAGGTTACTATTACTGATAATGAATGGCTTGTGAAATGCAGATTTAACGATAATTAATGTGAACAAGCTATGTTAATAGAGAAACTATTGCTTCTTGAGAGTTAAGTTGGGCTCTATTCCATTGATGCCAAGTCCTAGAATGTTGGTTACTTCCCTGCATCCACAATCACAATCCTTAACTGATGAACATCCATTGCAGACTGTAGGCTGATAAGAGCGGAATGCAAATTTGTTCCAATAATCAGTATCCTTAATCCAAGGTTCTTCGAAAACATTTCCTACGATGTGAGGAGAATGATTGCAGGTTCTTATCTGTCCTGCTGGATCAATAACGAAGAAACCTTTTGCCGCAGCACATAGATACCCCACATGCATTCTTTTGTACGAATCGGCTGAAGCTATGATGCACTTCGGAATTTCTGTACCCACATTTCCATAGCGATTAGCTAATGTTAGTACCTTTTCCGCTGTATCAAGCATTCTATTGATTTGCTCCATCGAGAGACTTAGCTCATTCATGTTTTGTAAACCACGCCCACCAGGCAGAAAACGGTTGAGAAGAATATCTGTAGCTCCATTGATGAGGGCAAGCGATATGGTCTCAAATAGCTCATAATAGTTCTTTTTTGTAACGGTAATGTTTGCTGTGCATTCTAAGCCGATTTCTTTTGCTTTCGAAAAGCATTCTAACACGTAGTCTGCATTATCAACTCCAGTATGTTCTTCAAAAGATTGATACCCAGGAAGGCTCATGCTAAGATGAACATTCATTTCCTTGAAGAATTTGAGATGTTCTTCATTCATGAGTCTTCCATTGGAGATGAGTATGATGGGATAATCTATTTTCCTCTGATTACCAATTGTTCTGATGTGCCTTATGATTTCATGAAGGTCTTCTCTTAGCAATGCTTCTCCGCCAGACAAAGAAAATGTCTTTACTCCATAGTCGTATAGTTTTTCTATTACCCATTTCCATTGTGTGGTAGATAGCTCTTTCCCAAATGGATACGAAGAGTTAGGCGCATACCAAGGGCATGAGCAAAACAAGCAATGGTGATTGCACCTATATGTCAGTTCCAAAGCGACAGACTTCGGAAGTATGGGTATGCTATTCTTCATTGCTATCATTTTCATTTATTCCAATTCCCGTCATTCTCTTGATAGGGTCTTGTTCATCCATGAAGCTATGGTAGCGGTCATAACTATCTTCAAAATAAGACTCTCCTTTTAAGAATGCCAATACGGCTTGATAGTCATAAAGTGATTCCATATCAGTTATAGCTTGATGATAGTCCTTGTCGCTTTTTGTCTTGAAGCAGAAAAGATGGTACGCATTTTCCTCACAGATATCATCTTCGGAAGTAAATGGTAAATCGAAAAACTCTGCTTCTTCCTTCGCTTCTAGGGCGCATGAACCACATATTACTTCAAGAGACGCATCATATCCCAAATCTTTTATCTCTTTGATGATGGAGTTGAACATTTCTTCATCGCAGTGGAAAGCTTGATAGGTCAATTGACGATGGCAATGTTGGCATATCGTGGAAAAACTATCTATCATCGAAGGTTCATAGCACATGGCTCCCATGTGATTTGCCAGATACATTGGCAGCTTTTGAGCAGCCAGTTCCTTTAGCTGCTCAATAAGCTCTTCTCTGTTAAGTGAATGTTTCATATCTTCTTTCTGTTTTAATTGTATAATTCTAGTGCGTTGGCTGCATGATGATACTTAGTATCTTTTCCTGGTGCTTTTGCATATCATCGGCGTTCCATTCAAAACCAGAGTCTCGTTTGTCACCTTCTTTTAACTCTTTATTGTCTTGGCACATCTGCAACATGATTCTGAATTTCAAGGATGCCACACTTACTTGGTTTGATTTGGAATCAAGATAACATTCATTTTTGACTGTAGGATTCCAGTTGGATCCAGAACTGTTGGCATCGGAACCAATCATGGCAAAATTGCCAAAGCAGTTTATCTCTTCTGGAGTGATAGGCTTATCTTCTCCTGCTTTTGCCTGCGGATAGTAATGCTCTAGGCTTTTGCGGGTTCGAGAGAAATAGAAATCGTCGAATGTTTCGAGACCGAAATCGCCGCATCCCAAAGCTATAAAGAATTCACTTCTTGCTTTTGAACCTTTCTTGGCTCTGTTGCCTCGCAATTCGTCTGCATATTTTTTCCACAATCTATAGTCGGTATAATTGAACACAAAGAGAGGAATGTTGCTTGAGCCTTGTGGATAGATGCCATTGAAGTTACGGTTGATATCTTTTAATCCTACATTTAGTTTGCCATTTTGAATGATAGTTTCATCGAAGCTGTTTGGCTTAGGCTGGTTTCTTTCGTTCAGTTTGTTCGCATCCAAATATACATCGAAGAAGTACTTGTTTGCTAAATTTCTCACAAATTTCAAATAGTTATCTTCATCCCAGTCATTGAATAGATGCAACAAGCAATAGAAGAGATAATTCTTGCGTTGTTTGGCTGTAAATGCCACCTCAAACATAGATAGAAGATGAACTAATTCTCTTTGCTTAGACTTGTCATAGTCTATCAAATCAGTCATGTAGGCAGACTTCCCCTTACCTTTCTTGCAGTAATATTGTAGTTTCCAAGGATTCTCAATGGCTTTATCTTCACCATTTATGTGGTGCACCATGTAGTTGTCGAGATAATATTTTGCCAATAGCAGGTTATAGGCAAACTGCTTTACAAATTCTGGAGTGAGCTTAACTTTGTCAAACTCATTGATAAGTTCCTTGTCATCCAGCGTGAACTCAGATGGATTGAATCCCTTCTCTTGCATTCTTGTAATTTTGAGAACAATGAGCAGAAAGTTAGGAAAATCAATGATAGGCTGAAACGAATCGTTGCTATCGCAATCGCCTTTTGCAATTTCTTTTTTTACAGGAGCATTTAAAAGTTCTGCAATCGACTTTGTGGTCATTTTATCATCGGTATGGTTTGACTCAATGTATAATTCTTCAAATGATTGTGGGATGAAATTGCTCATATCTGTCCCAAATACGTTTTTCTTATTAGGTAATTCCTTTTGTATATACATATTGGGTAACTTCTGCTGGATATAGAAACTCATATCGCTGCAAGCCTCCCATATCTGACAGAACTTCTTCATATCTTCTTTCTCTAATAAAGCACTCAACTTGGCTTTTACAATTTCGTGCTTTTCAAGCTGCTCGCCACGAGAGTTCATCACCTCGAAATAATGGTTTAAATCTACATCTTTAGGTACACGATAGTGTATGATATGCACATGATTCAAGAAATACTCCTTGAATTTGTCCATATTGACATCCTTTAGTGCTTCTTTGGCAAAGTTATAGCCATTCTTTATGCCAAGGTCATATTCCTCGCCAAAATCGGAATCTTTTACTTCCTTGTTCTTTTCAAACTTAGACATAGCAGTTATTGTTTGCGTAGAAGTTTTACGTGAGGAATATGCAAGTCTGTTGCCTAACTTCTCGCCCATAGCTGTGAGGATAATGTATATTGTGGTAAGGCGTTGTTGTCCGTCTATCACTTCAAATACATTCTCATCACGTTTGAATGTAACAAGCGTGCCAATGTAATATACAGGCTTGTCTATGACCATGGAGTCATGGATGTCCTTTATTAATGCAAAAATTTCATCTCGTTCCCAAGCATAATTACGCTGGTAGATAGGAATCTTATAGGTGGTAGCTGTGCCACTATTGCCATAATAGATGTCTTTTATAGAACATTCTTTCAGTATATGTGATAAATCTTTCATTCTTGTCATTATTTATAAAAACCATTTTCCTTGAAGAAGAATAGATAGTTGCAGTGTATTCCGTCTTCTTCTTCATCTATTTTTCTGCCGGTGCTAGTGCTTTCAAGCACTCTTCTATCATTTATGTCTCCGATTGATAGAGTGCACAGATTGTCGGCGAGGGTACTGAGAAGTGATGCTGGGGAATCTTGTCGAGCAATTAATTTGTACATATTAAAGCCATTAATGATACCAAATTTGTTACTCTCGCCCATAATATAGTTTTGTGCAGACAACCATCCCAAATTTCGATATTGTGCTCTCAGGGAATAAGCCCAAATGAAGGCATAGATTACGAATTGCTCAAATTGCGCCAAGTCTTCTTTGGTTGGGTATGTTTCTGGGCAGAATCTATCTACGTAAAGTAAGACTGATGTGTCAAACAACAAACGTGCTATACCATTACCTGTACCTCGCTTGAAATATTTATCGAGAGTCTTTACTATCTCATTGTCGTTGATGTAAAAGCCTTCGTACTTACTATTGTCTTGAATATCTTTCAAGATTTTATAGTAATGCTTAGTGTATTCGAAAAATGGTTTACCTGCTATGATAGGTGTGTTCAATTGAAATGCATTGATGTTGCGAATACCCGACACGAATGGCATAGCAGATGAATTAACCATATCAGCATAGCAATATGCAGCCTTGAAGAACTGGGCATAAGGAGTTTTTGCATAGCGAGTAATGCCCTTGAACATTTGAATGTTATGTTCATTAAGTACATCCGCTTTGTTGCCATTTACCCATTCCTTGATACGATACAGATAGTTGCCAAAAAGGTTTGCCAAGTTGCTTTGAGAAACTTGCTCCCATCCCTTGACTATTCTTTCTGTTTCTTCTTCGCTGATGCCAGCCATCTCTCGTAGGTGATATGCCTTCAATAAGTCGTGAGGATAGAGTGCTTTGCCACGAGCATTTTGAGAGTCGAAGAACTGGAATGCCTCAGATACATCTTCTGTAATTACAACGATTAGCTCGCAATTATTTTCTATATATCCTTTTAATCTTTCTCTTTCCTTTTTGTGCTCATCCTCCATTAGTTTCTTCTTTGTGTTTTCATCTTCCGCCTTCTTGCCTAGGCGGCGACACAATGCCTGAAAGTTGTTGGGGATGTTTCGGCAGTTATGCTCATTATCGTAAACTGGCTGCCGTAAGAAGCTGATATTCTTTTCGCCTAATGCTGTTAACAACAGGGAGAATGTTATGGTACGTTGCTGACCATCTACAATGTCGTAACGCCCTTCTTCTTCTTGGTGCAAGATGAGGGTGCCTACTCTATACTTTTCCTTGTTGCTATTCATCGCCTCGATAATGTCATCTAGTAATTGGATGGCATTGCGTGCTGTCCACTTGTATGGACGCTGATAGATTGGGATGTTAAGACTAACATCTTCTATAGGCTTGTCACCATTCGTTATCTTCTTGTGAAGAAGTAAGTCGCCGATGGTTGTTATTGATAATGTTAAGTTGCTCATATTTTTTTGTGACATAGTTACTAGCTTTGTTACCAACTCTGTCATTGTACTATCAAAAATGGTAACAGAGCTTTTCTTATTTTTAATTTTCAATTTCATTTTTTTTTCTTTCACCTTTTGCGTAATCCTTTGTGATTCACTTGCTTATGGTGAAAGAAGAATGAACGTAACCGTCAGCAGCTACTTCAAGAAGTAGATGGGCGCATGGGGAGTTCCATCCTTCACCATGATATCTTTCTCGCAGAAATGAGTGAGCCACTTCTGAGCCATGTATGGAGTCAAGCCGAAGTGGATGCGCATGATGCGAGTGGTGATGTAACGATTCTTTTGAAGATACTCCTTGATATTCTCCAACATCTTTTCCTCGGAGTATTTTGTAGATTGGTTGGAATAAAGGGAGCGGACAAAGTGGACGTTGCGCTGTACTTCCTTCATCAGCTTTTCCTCTGGACGGAAGTTGATGCCAGTGATGCGTACTTCCTTGCCTGTAATCTTCTTGTCAGGATTCTCCTCAGGCATCTCTAGGCTAGCCGACATGGAGAAGTAGCCAATTTCTGGGATGTAAAAGCGGTGTCCCATGGAGAATTCTTCCACCAAAAGGTCATGAAGCTCTGCCAACACCGCAGCCACATCTCCCTTGGTGAGTGAGCAGCGGTTCTGGATTTTCTCTTGCAGTTGCTTCTCGGTCATAGGTTCATGCTGCACGATACGAACGTATTGGCGCTTTTCTCCTGTGCCCTGGGCATTGTTGAGAGTGTAAATGTCGTATTTCAGTTCCATATTTCTTGTTGTTTGATGTTTCGTTGTTTTCTATATTCTTTGTCTTCTATGAAAGATGATGCAAATATATATAATAATGTGATAACTTGAATCTTTTGGTGTAAAATATTAGGTTTATTTAAACATTGGTATATGTCATATGATTATACGGCATTTGTCATTCGACCGTATGATAAGTGTCATGTAATCGCATGACAAATGTCAAGCAATCGTAATAATAGCTTCCTTGCATCGTAATAATAGCTTCCTTGCATCGTTATGGTTGCTTCCTTGCATCATATAAGTCACAACATTGTTACCATCCATCTCACCCTTGCCAATTTCAAGAAATACTCATTCGAAATGAGTGATTTTGCTCTGAATTACTCATTCTGAATGAGCAAAAATAACAGAAATTGCTCATTCGGAATGAATAAAAGGAGGATTTATACCCCAGCATTTGGTGGATTCAAAAAAGTAGTACCTTTGCTAACTTCTATGGGATTACCTGCCGAGAAGAAGCTGAGGCTTATCTGGAGAATAAGATACTCAATGAAAGGTTGAGAAAGGTTTGCTGTATTGATGCCGTCTTGCCCAATGATATCTTTGCGGAATGGCTGAACACCGCACACTACCTAATTTATTGTGTAAGAATTAGTTTAGTGCTGCTTAGTGAGGTGTGCGGTAGAAAATCGAAACTATGTTTCTTCAACCTGGTAGTCGGAGAATCTTAATCCCGATCATTATAATAGTTCCTGCGGAGGTCACGAAAGTGCCCTCCGCAGGAACTATTATTGTTTACTGGAAGCTGCTTTCCATTCATCATAGATATGGCTAAAGATAGCTACACCATCATTCAGTTGCTTCCTAGCTAAAGACTTATCTTTGTTCCACCATTCAAGAATGTAATCCTTCAGTCCCTCATATTCCTTTTGATCCTTGAATTGTCTATCCAGGCTTCCCATTTTGCCAAGCGTTGCATTGTAAAGAATAAATGCCCTTTCCTGTCCATTAGGCTTCAGTGCATACCAAGTAGCCCAAGAGTTTCCTGTGTTTATGCCATTGCCAGGCAGAAATACGTGAACTTGGTAGACAGATGCATTCTTGCCGCGGTAAAGGAGTTCCATAAGGCGATCCTCTTTTACAGTCCTAATCGAATTACGTGCTATCGTTTGGCAATGTTCCCACACTTCGCCTTCAGGGTGTTCCTCAGTGAGTGCAAGCCATTCCATCTTGGTTACTTTCTCAGCATCGTACTTCTTGGCTTTTTTGCCATCTGGATTCTCGGCAAGTCTTACTTGATATTCTAGCGCCCACCCCATGTACTTCTTAGGAATGTAGCCCTCTATCTGTTTGCCATCCATCATAGTGAGGCGAACATGACGCATTTCTGGGTCGTCATTCTTGCGAGCGTGTGCAGCTATCGCTACCACCATTACTGCCATGAGCAGCCAAAACTTCATTGCTTTCATAATGATTCCTTTTAGTTGTTATTTATTGTTTGTCATCTAATACTTCTATCACTCGTTGTATCATAGAACTTCGGTTGTGTTCACCTAGTCCAATGAGTTTCTTTTCCCATTCCTGCGAAAGTCCTACACAATGGCAAAGTTCTCGGATAAAGGATTTGTCGCATTTCTTATAGGTATCTCCCAGACATATAAGCTTGCCATCAGTCTGTCTGACATAGAAGTCGCAAGCCGTCTTGCTTGGGATGAAAAACATTGCTGCTACTGTGTTACCTTGCCAAGCTTTCATTCCTCCCATGTCCGTCACGGAATAACCTTGGGAGGCATAAATATAGACTTGCAATCGTGGGTGGTTGATATATAGCCAGCTCCATCCCACATTTTCCAAAGGAACAAGTGTGCGTACGTTTTGCTTGGAGGTTGCATTCCACACCACTACAGAATCAATGTTGGCGAAAGGTATCACATCGCTAGTGCATTGGCGAGAAAAGAAGTTTCTATAAACTTGAACATCCTTTTTCTTGCGTGGCAAGTCTATTCGGTCATTACTTTCATAGAGTTGCTGGATACCATTCTTTAGGTACACTCGTCCCTCGCATGATTGAGCTTGCATGCTAATAGTTCCCATATAAGCAAGCAAAATGCTAATGATGAGATATATTCGCCCAAAATTTATCTTCTCATGTACGGCTTTTTTAATCTTTCGGATGGTCTTGCCATTGGAAAGACGCCAACCTTCTATTTCTTCATACTTGCACATAAGCGATTTCTCTTGATAATTTTTGCAAATATACGAGGAAACTTTCTGATTACCAAATAAATTAACCATTTTTTTTATAAAAATAGGCACGCATCCTTTCGGGGGCGTGCCTATAACCTTATTATTATATTATACCTTTATATTACCTTGACTCTCCCTTTCCCTCCTCTTCCATCAATCACGATTTTCTCGAAGACGATGGCTGGGTCGTTAGGAGTGAGGGTGAGGGTGTGGATGCCATCGGCAGTAGCCGGCAGTTCCAACTCTATCACTTGATCCACGATGCGAGTGGCTATCGTTGGATAATAGATATTGTAGATGTTCTCCGGCTTCTCGTTCAAATCTTTGTTGAAGTTAACCTCTACAGGAGAAGCGCCATCTAAACTTACACCATAGGTTAAGCCGCCCTTGTTGAGATAATCCAAGGTTGATTTGGTAATCACATGAATGCGAACCTTCTGCTTGCCATTGGAAACATTGCCATTAAATGCCTTGTCATCCGAAGTTTTGCCAACCGAAGTCTTGCTAACTTGCATCTTAAACTTGTAAGTGATGCTGGCTCCCTTTACACTCTTGGTATAAGGCATCAGAGTCATTGCCGATACGCTTTTGCCCATGAATGGAATCTCTGTCCATTTTGCCTCGGCAGCATCCGTCTTGCTGCTATAGTAAGGAGCTTCGATTTCTACCACGCCGTTGTTTTCGCTGATAATCACTCCATCCTTGGAGGTTACCCGGAAGAGTTCCGGACAGGTATCCTTCTCGAAATCATCATTCCAGCTCTTGTATCCGATATGCTTCTGTGTCATCATTCCGTTCCACTTGCCACCCGACATCTTGTGGTTGTAGAAGTCGCAGATCAGCGAATCGCGCTTGAAGAAGCGTTCGCATTCATCAGCCCAGATGTTCGCCTTCGGATTGTTCTGCTTGTAGAGAGCATGGTTCTGAGCCTGGGCAAAGTACATCTGGTGCAGATTGCTCATCAACTCGATAGGGAAGAGGATGATCTGACGGTAGGCATCGTGATAGGCTGCCGGCAGACTGTTGTACTGGCGCAAGGCATCGGCTTCGAGCTGGAGATACTGGTTCACCACCTCCTGCCATTCGCCGTTCTCCAAATTATAGGTGTTCTTGTCGAGCATCTCCGGGGTGCAGCGACCATTGTACTTGCAGATGAGGTTGAGTAATCTTGCTGCCTCGTCAGCCTGCGATTCTCCGAACTGCTGGGCGCACCAGTCGCGGGTGTGGCGGGTGATGTTGTTCGCTGAGTATTTATGAGGATTCCACGCCATGTCCATAAACTGGCTGATAGGATATTCCATCGGCTTGAGGTCGCCCACGTTGAGAATCCAGAGACGGTCGATGCCGTTCTCATAGGCAAGTGTCAACTGCTCCCAAGGGTTCTGCACGGGGGTAACATTGAGCATCTTCGAGTTTCTTGGCGCACCCACGTAATCTACGTGGTAGTAGAGTCCCCATCCGCCCTTGTGCTTTCGTTCCTGGGCATTAGGCACACGGCGCACGTTGCCCCAGTTGTCATCGCAGAGCAGCAGGGTTACATCGTCGGGCACTTTCATTCCCTTGTCGTAGTAATCCAATACCTCTTTATATAGTGCCCATACCTGCGGTGTTTCGCTAGCCTTCTTTCCCGTTACATCAGCGATAATCTTGCGCTGGTCGTTGATGATGTTGGTCATCAGTCGGGTATCAGCCTCTTCGCTCATCGCCTCGTCGCCGTCGCCACGCATGCCGATGGTTACAATCTGTTCGGTTCCCTTCATTCGTTCGATGCCTTCACGGAAGAACTTCTGCAGGTTAGCCTTGTTCTTCTGATAGTTCCAAGGTCCCCATCCCTTTCGGTTGCGGGCGTATTCCTGATGGTTGCGTGCCATCGGCTCATGATGGGAGGTGCTCATCACCACGCCCATTTCATCTGCCGTCTTCTCGTTCTCCGCATCGTCGGCATAGAAAGCCCAGCCCCACATGGCTGGCCACATCATGTTGCCCCTGAGGCGCAGTATAAGCTCGAATACGCGCTGGTAGAACCGGTGGTCGCCATACTCGGTGCCGTAGGTATTCTTCACCCACGAGGTGAGGCAAGGTGCCTCATCGTTGAGGAAGATGCCACGATAGCGTACGGCTGGTTCGCCATCGGTATAGATTCCCTTGTTTACGAAGATGGAGTCGTGGTGCTCCACAGGCACGTCTGCCCAGTCATACCAAGGCGATACGCCCATCTGCTGGGAGAGTTCGTAGATGCCATAGATGGTGCCTCGGCGGTCGCTTCCTGCGATGACGAGCTGCTGATCTACGAGGGTGATGATGAATTTCTCGCGCTTGCCCTTGAGCAGATTTCCGTTGATGCGTTTTTGTTTGATGAGCTGGTCGATGGCAGCAGAATGTCCGATGGTTCCCACGAGGATGGTTGCCTTCCGGTTGGAGGTGATGGTGGCTTGGGAGCCGCTCACCTTGCTGATGTCCCTGACCAGTGCATTGGCAGCATAGCTCACGCCACGGCAGTCGTTGGCGTCCATATAGATTTCTACCTTGTCATTACCGTTGATGAGCAGATCGCCCTGCTTGAAACTGACGAATCTCTCTGCTGCACTCATGCTCATGGCTGAGAGGAGAGCAGCGGAAGCTAAAAATACTTTCTTGATGTTGTTAAGTCTCATATAAAAAATATGTTTATGTATTTGTTGTTTGATGGCTGCAAAGGTAGGAATATTCATCGTATTTTACTTTGTCAAATGTAATCTTTTCTTTATTATTTGTTTCATTTTGGCTTTCCATGCGGTTTCTGTACGTCTTTTTCCCTAAATGTTTTGTGTTTTCAGAGAAAAGTATTAATTTTGCATCATAAAATAAGATAGAAAAATATGATAGATAAACCGACCATAGCCTGTATTATGGACTCCACCAAGATAGAAGAGGTGGTGTCTGAATTCGTCACGCTGAAAAAGCGCGGCATCAACTATGTCGGCTTGTGTCCTTTCCACAACGATTCCCATCCATCCTTCTCCGTTTCTCCTACGCGTGGCATCTGCCACTGCTTTACCTGCGGAAAGGGTGGAAACGCCATCAACTTCCTGATGGAGCTGGAGCAGATGACCTATCCAGAGGCATTGAGATGGCTGGCTAACAAATACCATATCGAGATTCAGGAACGCGAGATGACCAACGAGGAGAAGCAGCGCGAAAGCGAACGCGAATCGATGTTCATTGTGAATGAATGGGCGGCGAAATACTTCCAGGACATCCTGCAGAATGATGTGGATGGTAGAGCCATCGGCATGCAGTATTTCAGAAGCCGAGGATTCAGAGACGACATCATCCGGAAATTCCAACTGGGATTCGCCCTGAACCAGCGCACGGCACTCTTCGACGAGGCGGTGAAGAAAGGATATCAGCCGAAATACCTGGTGGATACCGGTCTCTGCTTCAAGGTGGACAAGGAGGAAGCGGGCAACAAGAGCGGACAGGACAAGTATCTGGACCGATTCTCCGGGCGCGCCATCTTCCCGTGGCTGAGTGTGAGCGGAAAGGTGGTGGCTTTCGGCGGACGTGTGCTGGATACCCGTACCAAGGGTGTGAGCCAGAAATACGTGAACTCGCCCGACAGTATCATCTACCACAAGGAGCGTGAACTCTACGGACTGTATCAGGCAAAGAAGGCCATCGCCAAGGAAGACTGCGTGTATATGGTGGAGGGATATACGGATGTAATCTCCATGCACCAGTGCGGCATCGAAAACGTGGTGGCCAACTCGGGTACGGCGCTGAGCATCCATCAGATCAGACTGCTCCACCGATTCACCAGCAACATCGTATTGCTTTACGACGGCGATGCTGCGGGCGTGCATGCGGCGCTGCGAGGTACCGACATGCTGCTGGAGGAGGAGATGAACGTGAAGGTGCTCTTCCTGCCAGATGGAAACGACCCGGACAGCTTTGCCCGAAGCCATACCGCTGCAGATTTCAGAAAATACATAGAGGAAAACCAGAAGGACTTCATACAGTTTAAGACCGATCTCTCGCTGAACGGCGTGACCGATCCGGTGAAGAGAAGCCAGGCTATCAACAGCATCGTGGAGAGCATCTCGAAGATCAAGAACCAGATTACCCGAGCCTCTTACATCACCGACTGCGCCCACCGGCTGGGCGTGAACGAGGCGATTATCGTGAATGCGCTGAACAACTTCGTGAGAAACGGTATGAGCGAGCAGGTGAAGGCTGAACGGCGCGCAGCTGGGCTGAGAGACCCGAAGGCTACTGCCCCACAGCAGGGAATGCAGGCTGCCATGAGGGGCGTGACGCCGCTGGACAAGCTGCTGGAGGTGGAAGACCTGCTGGTGAAGCTGATCATACACCACGGAGAAAAGCATATCGTAGTGAAGGATGTGGAGGGCAACGATATTGAACTGCCGATAGCACAATATATCTATCTGGATATGTCGGGCGATGAGTTCAGATTTCATAACGATCTTTATAACAGAATCTTGCAGGAAACGCTGGAGCATCTGGAGGATGAGAACTTCGTGGCGGAAAACTATTTTGCCAACCATCCGGATCCGGAGGTGAGCAGAATTGCCAGTCTGCCGACGGGAGAACAGGAGGTTTCTACGGCAAGTCTGCAGCTGCAGCTGAACGCTGAAAAGCTGCGCCAGTTTGTCTTCAAGGATCTGCTGAGCTTCCGCACACATTATATCGCACAGCGACTGATAGAGGTGCAGCAGGAATTTGCCAGAAATCCTTCGAACAGGGAGCTGGTGGAGGAGTTTATGAAACTGAAGAAGATGAACTCGCTGCTTGCCAGCCAGACCAACTCGGTATTCAACTAGATAAAAAAAGAAAGGTATGATATATATTCATTGGATTTATCTCTTGCTTTATATGGCAATCATGATTCCCGCTATCATCACCGTCTTGATGGACAACCGACAGCCCGCCAAGACGATGGCATGGATTCTTGTGCTCGCTTTCATGCCTTTCGTGGGAATCATCTTCTACATCTTCTTCGGGCAGAACACGAGAAAGGAACGGCTGATCAGCGATAGAAGCATGGACCAGTTGACCAAGCGATCGATGCTGGAGTTTGCCGAGCAGGAGAATCTGCATATCCCAGCCAACAACAAGCCGCTGATGAATCTCTTTACCAATCAGAACTGGGCATTCCCGTTTAAGGACAATCAGGTGGAGATCTTTACCGATGGTTATGAATTCATCTTCTCCTTATTATATAATATAGGTAAGGCGAAGCATCATATCCATCTGGATACCTACATCTTCGAGGATGATGCCTTGGGTTATCTGGTAGCTGATGCCCTGATAGACAAGGCGGAGCAGGGAGTGGAAATCAGACTGATATATGATGATGTGGGCTGCTGGAAGGTGAAGGATTCCTTCTTTGAGCGCATGAGAGAAGCAGGCATCGATGTGCATTCGTTCATGCCGGTAAGGTTTCCTGCGTTTACCAGCAAGGTGAACTACCGCAATCACCGTAAGATATGCGTGATAGACGGTAGGGTAGGATTCATCGGTGGCATGAACATCGCCAAGCGCTATGTGAAGGGCACCGGGAAGCAGAAGTGGCGCGATACGCATCTGAGAATGGAGGGCGGAGGCGTGTATGCCCTGCAGCGTGCTTTCCTGATAGACTGGTATTTTGTGGATCGCACCTTGGTGTCAAACCGAAAGTATTATCCGCCGGTGGATTCGAAGATCAGGAATAATTGTCTGGTGCAGGTAGTAACGAGCAGTCCGATTGCTCCATGGCCAGATATCATGCAGGGATATGTGCGCATTCTGCTTCAGGCGCAGAAGTATGTGTATATGGAGACGCCTTATTTCCTGCCTACCGAACC
Organism: Prevotella sp. AM23-5; assembly: GCF_003473645.1. Lineage (NCBI taxonomy): Bacteria > Pseudomonadati > Bacteroidota > Bacteroidia > Bacteroidales > Prevotellaceae > Prevotella > Prevotella sp. AM23-5. The sequence goes on from NZ_QUCG01000028.1 coordinate 15,271, forward strand.
TGTGCTCTTTGCGATGCGCACGGCGGCTCTGGCGGGAGTAGATATCCGTTTGCTGATGCCTAGGCATTCAGATGCCAGGATGGTGGAGTGGGCTTCGCGTTCTTATCTGATGGAGGCGATAGAGGCTGGCGTGAAGGTTTATCTCTATACGGGTGGATTCAATCACAGCAAGTTGCTGGTGAGCGATGACAACCTCTGTACCGTGGGCAGCACGAATGTGGATTTCCGCAGTTTCGAGAATAATTTCGAGGCGAATGCCTTCTTCTATGATGAGGAAATGGCGCAGAGAATCAAGCGGATTTATCTGAAGGATGAATCCAACAGCATTCTGGTGGATGATGTGGCGTATTTCGTAAGGCGCCCATTCCTGAAAAGATTGTTCGAGAGTATCGTAAGATTGCTTTCGCCGCTGCTGTAAAAAGGGAGGATGTTTTGCTCCATTATGCCCTGAAAGCAGGTGAGGTATCCGCCGTGCTGATATCTTACGCGGATGTTTTGCTCTATTACGCCCTGAAAGCAGGTGAGGGTATCGCCGTGCTGATATCTTACGCGGATGTTTTGCTCCATACGCCCTGAAAGGGCAGAAGCTCCTAGCCCAGGGCATCGCCCTGGGTAGCCTTGTATTTTCCCCTTTCGCCCTGTAAGGGCAAAAGCTTTAAAACAATCAGCAGATTTTATCTGAATATCGAGAAGTTTACGCTTCCGTAACTTCTATGCTCCAGGAATCTTGGATGGTCGGAGAAATCGTAGTTCTTGCCATGCTCGAAAACGAAGATGCCCTCTTCGTTGAGAAGATCGCCATTGAGTACGAGGTCTGGAATCTCGGGAAGTTTCTCCAGCGCATATGGCGGATCGGCAAAGATGAAATCGAATTTCTGCTTGCAGGTTCTCAGGAAGCGGAATACATCGCCACGAATCAGAAGATCCTTGTCTTCGCCCAGTTTCTTGAAACACTCGCGGATGAAGTTGGCATGGTCGCGGTCGGCCTCTACGCTGATGACTCTGCTGCATCCACGGGATACCAGTTCCAGCGAGATGCTGCCTGTGCCGGCAAAGAGGTCGAGGGCAGTGGCATCCTCGAAATCGATGTAATTCTGCAAAACATTGAAGATGTTCTCTTTTGCGAAATCTGTAGTTGGTCGCGCCTTGAACGAACGTGGTATGTCGAAGTGGCGACCCTTATATTGTCCTGTTATGATTCTCATAATTAACTTTTAACTATCAACTTTTAACTATCAATTTTTAAAATCAGCTTTTAACAATCCACTCCTACTTGCTTAAGTAGAGCGTCAGCAGATCGAACGGCATTCCCTTGATTTCCGTGATGGGCGCACGATTGAATTCGGCGCTTGGATTCAGGAGAAAGGTCTTCTTTACATAGAGCTTGGCATTGTAGAGGAACCAATCCTTATCCGGAATATCGCCCGAAACATGCAGCTCATCCTGCATCTGCTGCAATCCCAGCTGCTTCCATACGAAGAGGATGAAGTAGAGTGCATCCTTGGCATGATCAGCCTGGAAGGAATTGTAGAACTTGAATCTGTTTTTCTCGAAACAGAAGATGTCCACCTTCTTGTCGTGGAAATACGCATAGAGCTTGTGGTAGATACCCGTGAAGCTACGCTTGTGCAGATAGTTCCACATCGGCTGCATGATAGGAGTGAAGCGCACATCCTGGAAGTTGTCTTCTATCACCATCTTCAGATCCTTGTTGATTGGGAAAACAGCCACCACATTCAGATTCGGCTGCACCCTGTAGAGGATGGCATCGCTGTGGCTGCCCGTGAAGGCATGCTGATAGAGCACGGTGAGGTCTTCCTCGTGGAATTCCTCTATAGGTACCAGCAGGATAGGCGTATCGATATAGACACGCACCTTCTGATAGCCGCGCTGCAGAAGTTCGCTTTCGCCGAAAGCCTGTCTGAGGTTGGCTGCTATCGATACACCGCTTTTCACAGTGTAAGGTTCGTATATCAACTGGTGCTCGGCTTCACGATCTACAACCGAGAAGCTGAGTGTATTCTTGCTCACACGGATGGTGAGTCGTGCTTGCTGTGTTCTTTTTTTACCAATTACTTGCATTGTCGTTGTCTTTGGTGATGTCTCCGATCTTTAATCCAGGAAAGTTGCCGGCATCGGAAGCTTTTTCTGTTACCTGTTGAATCGCCTCCTCGTTGAGACCATCGAGATAGTCTTCGTAGGTGGCTCCACATTCCATCAGCGGAATCTGCTTTCCGCTTTTATGGATAATGGTAGTGGCGGCGAGCGAGAATTTCCTGCCATCGGAATAAGGGATGAGGGTATCCTCAGCCTTGAGATACTTTGCCTTGATGAGGACAGCAAAATCGCCGGTATAGACTCCGTACTTCGCCTTGTATCTTTCTTCGGCAGAACGGATGAGCATCAGTTTCTCCTTTACCTCAGCTTCGCGGCTCGCCATCTGTTTCTCGAAGATGAGAGGCTGGCTGATACTGAGAGCGCAAAGCAGCATCATGATGATGACGCAGGCGCCCAAGATGGCATTATTGTTTATTTTTCTTAATTTCATTCTCATTTCAAAAAGTATTAGTACTTTTGCATCTGCTTCTGCAGCTTATCTTCTGCAAAGATAATGCAAGTGAGCGCAATGAAAGCTTGCTTTCACATTGCCGAGTGCAGCTTATCTTCTGCAAAGATAATGCAAAACGGAGACAACGCAAAATATTTGGTGTTGAAA
>NZ_QUCG01000028.1:17996-44420 GCF_003473645.1 Prevotella sp. AM23-5
AACGGAGACAACGCAAAATATTTGGTGTTGAAATTATTAATTATTAAAGGATAAATAACAAATTGATGATAATAGACGAGCTAAAATATAAGATATTGCAGCAATTTGGCTTTCCGCCAACCCAGGAACAGGCACATGCCCTGGAGGTGTTTGCTGAGTTTCTTACCGATAGAGATCCGCACGCCGTGATGATTCTGCGAGGTAGTGCGGGTACGGGTAAGACAACGCTCTCGGGTGCCATCGTCAGGACCCTGAAGGAGATTCGTCAGAAGGTGATGCTTCTGGCACCTACGGGTAGGGCTGCGAAGGTATTCTCGCTGAACAGCGGTTCGCCTGCCTATACCATCCATCGCCGTATCTATCGTGAAAAATCGTTTTCGGGGGTAGAGGGACAGTTTAATCTGAATGATAATCTCTATACCGATACGCTTTTCATGGTAGATGAGGCGTCGATGATTGCCAATATGGGATTGGGAGGGATGAGCTTCGGAAGCGGATGTCTGTTGGATGACCTGGTGCATTTCGTGTATCAGGGACGTAACGACCGTTTGCTGCTGATAGGTGACAAGGCGCAGTTGCCTCCTGTCGGCGAGGAGGAATCGCCAGCCCTGCATGCGGCGATGCTGGAGGGATATGGACTGAAGGTGTATGAATGTGATCTGAACGAGGTGCTCCGACAGAGCGAGGAATCGGGTATTCTCTATAATGCCACGATGATCAGACAGATGATTACGCACGATGACATCACCCAACTCCCGAAGATTCATTTCGCTGGCTATTCGGATATCAAACCGATGCCTGGAGCCGAACTGATAGAGGCACTAGCCGACAGTTATCACCATGTAGGTCTGGATGATACCATCGTGGTGACCCGTAGCAACAAGCGTGCAAACATCTTCAATCAGGGCATCCGCAATATGGTGCTGGATAGGGAGGAAGAGCTTTCGCAGGGCGATATCCTGATGATTGTGAAGAACAATTATTACTGGATGGAAGAAGAGAGGAAGAGTAATAATAAACTTCAAAGTAACGATATTCCTGCTTTTCTGGCGAATGGCGATCGTGCGAAAGTGCTGAAGGTGCGCCGCCGCATCGATCTCTATGGCTTCCGCTTTGCCACGCTTCTGCTCCAATTTCCCGATTACGACAATTACGAGCTGGAAGCTACGGTATTGCTGGATACATTGACGAGCGAGGCGCCTGCCCTGACCCATGAACAGCAGGAGCAGCTCTTCCATCAGATAGAAGAGGATTATCAGGATATTCCGCTCAAGGCAGATAGAATGAAGGCAATCCGACAGGATCAGTTCTTCAATGCCCTGCAGGTGAAATTCGCATACGCCGTAACCTGCCACAAGGCACAGGGCGGACAGTGGGCACATGTGTATGTGGATCAGGGTTACATGACGGATGATATGCTCAATCCCGATTATATCCACTGGCTCTATACCGCCTTTACGCGAGCTACGGAAATGCTGTATCTAGTGAACTGGCCGGAGACACAGACGGCTCTTGAGTAGAATCTCATCCCTCTCTGGCTTAGATTCAGATGGGTATAGCTTCGTTTCAAATAGTTTCAATCTTAGGTTCAAACCGGTTCAATGTTAGAGAAAATGGTAAATAAATGACAGAAAGTTTGATAGTCTGAGAAAAAAGTAGTACTTTTGCAACGAATTTATTAATTTATCATATATAAAGAAGTAAATGGAAAATAGAAAAGTAGCTTTAATTACAGGTATCACAGGTCAGGATGGCTCTTACTTAGCCGAATTGTTGTTGAGTAAGGGGTATGATGTTCACGGAACAATCCGTCGCTCATCTACCGATTATCGCGAGCGCATCGCACATTTGGAGGGTACCCCAAACTTTCACCTTCATTATGCCGACCTCGGTGACTCTATGAGCATCATCCAGGTGATGAACAAGGTGAAACCAACTGAAGTTTATAACCTCGCAGCTCAGAGCCACGTACAGGTGAGCTTCGACTCTCCTGAGTTTACTGCCGACGTAGATGCAACAGGTGTGCTCCGTATCCTGGAGGCTATCCGCCAGTGCGGTTTGACCGATACCTGCCGCATGTATCAGGCTTCCACATCTGAGCTTTATGGTAAGGTAGAGGAGGTTCCTCAAAACGAGAACACTCCATTCCACCCTTATTCTCCATACGCTGTAGCCAAGCAGTATGGTTTCTGGATTGTCAAGGAGTATCGCGAGGCATACAATATGTTCTGCTGCTCGGGTATCCTCTTCAATCACGAGAGTGAGCGCCGTGGTGAGACTTTCGTAACCCGCAAGATTACATTGGCTGCAGCCCGTATCAAGCAGGGCAAGCAGAGCAAGCTTTATCTCGGTAACCTGGATTCTCTCCGTGACTGGGGTTATGCCAAGGATTACGTAGAGTGCATGTGGTTGATTCTCCAGGCTGAGAAGCCAGAGGATTTCGTGATTGCAACAGGTAAGCAGCACTCTGTAAGAGAGTTCGCACAGCTGGCTTTCCACCACGTAGGTATCGAACTGAAGTGGGAAGGCAAGAATGAGAACGAGAAGGGTATCTGCGTTGAGGGTCCTGAGGAGCTTATCGGCAAGACTCTCGTAGAAGTTTCTCCTGATTTCTATCGTCCTACCGACGTGGTTAACCTCTGGGGTGACCCAACAAAGGCAAAGGCTAAGCTCGGATGGAATCCTAACACCACATCTTTCGAGGATCTCGTCAAGATCATGGTAGAGAGCGATATGGCCAAGGTGGCTGCCGAGGCTGCCGGTGAGAAGGTTCGCTGCAACCTCGTTGAGTATCTCGAGAAAGGTATTGTCAAGTAATAGTTTTTTCTTGATAAAATATTAAAAGAGAAAAATGTCATTGGATAAGAATTCAAAGATTTATATAGCAGGACACCATGGACTCGTGGGTTCTGCTATCTGGAATAACCTCGAGAAGAGAGGCTATCACAATCTGGTGGGTCGTTCTCACAAAGAACTCGACTTGACCGACCAGTATGCAGTAGAGAAGTTCTTTGATGAGGAGAAGCCTGACGCAGTGGTCTTGGCCGCAGCCTTCGTGGGCGGAATCATGGCGAATTCGCTCTATCGTGCCGACTTCATCATGCAGAATATGAAGATGCAGTGCAACGTCATCAGCAATGCCTATTCTCATGGCGTGAAGAAGCTCCTCTTCCTGGGCTCTACCTGCATCTATCCGAAGGATGCACCGCAGCCAATGAAGGAGGATGTGCTCCTCACTTCTCCGCTGGAATACACCAACGAGGAATATGCCATCGCCAAGATTGCCGGACTGAAGATGTGCGAGAGCTACAACCTTCAGTATGGTACCAATTATATCGCTGTGATGCCAACCAACCTCTATGGTCCGAACGATAACTTCCACCTGGAGAACAGTCACGTGATGCCTGCGATGATGCGCAAGATCTATCTTGCCAAGCTCATCCACGACGGTGACTGGCACAGCATCGAGGTGGATATGAACAAGCGTCCTATCAATCCTACTGACAAGCTCCGTGCCATCATCGGCGAGGGCAATGTAGATGGAAGCAACTCTCATGAGCGCATCCTGAAAGCATTGGAGTTCTATGGTATCTATGATAATAAGGTAGTGCTCTGGGGAACCGGAACACCGCTTCGTGAGTTCCTCTGGAGCGAGGATATGGCAGATGCCAGCGTACATGTGCTCCTGAATGTAGATTTCAAGGATATCATCGGCATTGAGAAATACAGTTCTGTATTCTATGGTGCCAAGGTAGATGGTGCCGTGGATAGAAACAATTCTGAGGGTCGTGGTGGCGCTATCCCATCTTTGGGTGAGATTCGCAACTGTCACATCAACGTGGGAACCGGTAAGGAACTTACCATCCGTGAACTCTCAGAGCTTGTTGTAAAGGCTGTAGGTTTCGAGGGTGAGGTTGAGTTTGATGCCAGCTTGCCTGATGGAACCCCAAGAAAGCTCATCTCAGTAGATAAGCTCCACAGTCTCGGCTGGACTCACAAGGTAGAGATCGAGGATGGTGTGAAGAAGCTCTTCGACTGGTATCAGGAGAGTTTGAAGGACTAAATACAAAATATGGATAGGGAAGAGTAGCGACGGTTGGATCGCTGCTCTTCTTTTTGTAACTTGCCCACCCAGTTACTTAAAAAGTTTAATTTATAATAGTGTTGCGGAATTAAGGCTAACATAAATATGAAAAAGATTATTTTATTCTTGCAGTTGATCTTCTCGATAGGGATGTCAGCGCAGACGACTGTAGAATCAGTCCAAGTTGCGGATATGGATGAAGGTGCCCCCATCTGTGGCAAGTCAATAGATTTGCACAAACGCATTCTCCAGGCCTACAATTGCGATAGTACGCTCATCGTCTTCGCTTGTGATACCACTAAAAAAGGAAAAAATACCGATACTGGCTATCTCTATTCACTAGATGCCAATACCCTGGAAGTGCAATGGCAAAAGTCGCTGAAACTTTCTTTGTCAAAACTCTATGGCGTCTGTTCCAAGGGAGTGCTGCTCTCCTCCACTCTGAAAAGTACTGGCAAGTCGCTCTTGACCTTGTCTGATACCAAGACGGGCCGGTCGTTATGGACGCAGTATCTTTATCCTGTCTATTTCAATGATAGCTTGGATATCGTGATAGGACTAGAGAAAGTGGGAGGTAGCAAGACATACGCTTATCGCCTGAGCACAGGAATGCTGTTGTGGGATGCCGAGATTCCGATGACCAAGAACGTGGGATGGAAAGATGCTTGCATGGTGGATTCCACTCACCTGGTGGTTGTGGGGGATGCCATCAACGAGATCAACATCCATTCGGGTGAAATCAAGAAGGTGAAGGCTGTGACTGGCATCAGTGATACAAAGGGAATGATGGCTTTGGCATTGACCAATGTCTTGTCTGCGGCAGTCACCATCGGATTTAATTCTCCTTTTTATTATTATTATTATAATCTTAATCCATATGTCATTACGGGCTTGACTTCCAATATCCTTCAGGTAGGCTCTGACTTGTATATTAGTGATAGAAAAAGCCTCTATTGTTTGGGAGCGGACAGTTTGCAAACACGCTGGAAGTATGATTTCCAGGACAAGGAGGCTTCTACGGCTCATCTTCTGCTTAGGGATGGCAAGATATTGATGCTCAATTACGGTTATGGCAAGAGTCTTATGAGAGGTACGGTGAAGTGTGGCAAGCCTTTCTTGGCTTCTTTTGATGCACAGACGGGAGATAGGAAGAAGATGTTTCCTTTATACGACAAGAAGCATATCATGAACGACGGAATGCTCACGGAGAGTGGTGTCTTCCTTGCTGGTTCCGACAAGGCTGTATATCTGTCTTTTGCTGATTCTGCTGTCATCAGCAAAGATTGGGATCGCAGTGCCAATGGGGCTTTGACTATGGTGTTGAGAAAACCATTCTATGCGTTTCATGGACTTGCACCAAAGCTGACTTTAGTGGAGGCATTCGACAAGGTATGCCCGATGCTGACCAGTACCAACAAGCTTTTTGTCTTCAATGACAAGTTGGACATTCTTGAATCTTATGATCTCTACGAGACCTTCTCCGTTTGTTTCCGTTTGGATGATGTGCTTTGCATACAAAACAGGGATGACAAATCTAACTTTAGGCTGATTCATCCCGATGGTTCCTCTATCGGAAAACTGAAAGGCAAGCCTGTAGCCGCCCTGCTCAGAGGCAGAAATGTGCTAGCTGTATATGATAATCACCTTACAGTCTTTAGGCTGTAAGGTGCCTAGTGCCCTCTTATTACTGAAATTATGTGGAGATATAAAAACAAAAAATCCGATTCTCATAATGAAAACCGGATCTTTATATCTTTGAGTTATTTTTGGGAAAAGTGGGTAGTGATGGATTCGAACCACCGAAGGCATAGCCAGCAGATTTACAGTCTGCCCCATTTGGCCACTCTGGTAACTACCCAAAAGCTTTTGATTTGCGAACTTTCTTTATTTGATAAAAGCTTTGTTCTTAAAAGCGAGTGCAAAGGTAGTGCTTTTTTTTCATTCCACCAAATTTTTCTGCATCTTTTTTCACTTTTTTCTCAAAAAACTTCATTTTCCCCCTAAAAATAAGGCTTTTGCCCTTTCAGGGCGTCTTATTGACTGCCATTATACCCAGGGTGTTGCCCTGGGCTAGGAGCTTCTGCCCTTTCAGGGCGTGAGGAGTAAAGCATGCTTCTGCCCTTTACCTTTCCCTTCGGCCGGTGACCGTTGGTTCAGGGCGTGAGGGGTATGAGCTTTTATCCTTTTACTTTTTACCCTTTAACTTTTATAATGTGGTGTCTGCGATGTTTTCTCGACAATCTTCTGTGCTTGTAGTGCTCGATTTTCTTGATAGAAACGAAGACGGTTAAGCCCAAGACCACTGCAAGAAGGAAAATCACAATGCCACCACCCAGGTTGTCACCCTTTACTTTCGACCACATGTCCAGAACTTCCGGAGTATGATCACCGGCATCATGAATCATCGCACATCTTGCCACCACTGTGCTGTCAGGATACATAATCGGGTTGAGATGCGCCTTTCTGCCTTCCTCTCCGAAGAAATAAGCTAGATTCACCGTCTCAGGATAAGCCTCCTTGTCGCTCATTGCTTCGAAGACCTTCTTGCCCGCTATACTGCTCACATATCCCGTGGTTTCCATATTGGCGAGAGCCACATCCTCTCGGCAGAGATAGTTGATGAAGTAGGAAGCAGCCTTCTGATTGCGGGAATACTTCGGAATCACCCATCCGTCGAACCATACATTGCTTCCCTCCTTAGGAACTTTGTATCCCAGATCTACGCCCACTTTCCCGGCTTCTTCTATCGCCCAGACCGCATCACCGCTCCAGGTCATGTTCAGATAAGCCTTGCCTTTGGTCATCGTCTCCTTGCCGAAATCTGCTTCCCATCCCTCGATGTTCGGTTTCAGTGCTTTCAGCTGTTTCTCTACGATGGCAACTGCTTTTGGCGAATAATCGTTCATCAGTTCCGGAACGGTCACCTTGCCGGCAGCCAGTTCCTTGCGGTGCTCCCAGATCAGGGCGGTGCCGTAAGAATCGCGGTAGGAATCCTTCATCAGGAGCTTGCCACGATATCTGGGACTCCACAGCGTGCCCCAGGTCTGCGCATCTTTTATAGGTACGTGTACCTTATTATATAGAATACCGCAGGTTCCCCACATATACGGAACGGCATAATTGTGGGCGATTCTGCCATGATTCGAGGTCGCATCAATCTGCTTCACGATGTATGGCGACACGTTCTTGAGATAATTCGGCGTCTTGCCGAAATCGGTGTCGATAGGCAGCAGAAGGTCTTTGCGAAGCATTCGCTCGATGATGTATTCTGATGGGCACACCACATCATAATCTTCGTGACCACGCTCAATCTTGGTGAGCATCACTTCATTGATGTCGAAGGTCTGGTAGATGACGCGGATCTTCTTGCCCGTCTGCTCCTCATACCATTTCGGAAATTCAGCAAGAATATCCTCATCGATGTAATCTCCCCAGTTGTAAACCTTCAGAATCTCCTCTCTGTTCTCCTTGTTGTAACAGGAAGAGAGCGGCAGAATCATCAGCAGGGTCAGGAAGAGAAAAGCAATTGTCTTAACTCCTTTAACTCCTAAAAATATCTTGTTCTTCATTCTTATTTCTTCTTGTTTTTATCCGAACGACGATTGATGATAATCAGCATCACGAGCACCAATACGAAGATGATCGTACTCAGCGGACGAAGTTCCGGCGTCAGACCTCCCTTTCTGGCATCGGCATAGATGAAGGTGGAGAGTGTCTCCAATCCCTCGTTTCCGATGGTGAAGATGGTGACGGCGAAATCGTCGATACTCATCGTGATGGCGAGCATGAAGCCCGAAATCATACCGGGCAGAATCTCCGGAATAATCACCTTGCGCAATGCCTGCATCGGAGAAGCACCCAGGTCGAGTGCCGCCTCATAGAGGTTCGGGTTCATCTGCTTCAGTCTAGGCATCACACTCAGGATGACGTAGGGCAGACAGAAGGTGATGTGAGAGAGAACCACCGTGGTGTAGCCCTGCGGAATGCCCAGCGTGATGAAGAGCAGGAAGAGCGAAATACCGATGATGATGTCGCCGTTCAGAATCGGGATATTGTTGACGAACTGGATGGCGTTTCTCGCATACCGGTTTCTCAGATTGTAGATTCCGATGGCGGTGAGGGTTCCGAAGATGGTCGATACGGTTGCGGTGATCAGGGCGATGGTTATCGTGTTGACGAGTGCCGCCGTCAGCGAGTGGTGGGTTCCCTCTACAAAGAGGTTCTTGTAGAGTTGCAGTGAGAAGCCCGTCCAGTTGCCCATGACCCTGGCCTCGGTAAACGAGAAGATCACGATGATGAGGATAGGGGAGTAGAGCAGCAGCAGGAGCAGCCACAGATAACCCTGACAGAAAATCTTCTTCATCATATCCTTGGTAAACAGTGAATTCGTCATCTGATACCTCCTTCCTGTTTACTGCCGTCGCCTGCTATGAGGGTAGAGGCACCGATGAGGAAGAGCATGATGAGCGAGAGTGCCGCACCATAGTTCCACATCGAGTTGTTGATGTTCTCCTGTATGGTGGTACCGAAGAGCTTGATGTTGTTCATCGTGAGCAGCTCTGAGATGGCGAAGGTTGAGATGGTTGGCATGAACACCATCAGGATTCCGCTTGCCACGCCCGGCATCGACAGGGGCAGTATCACCTTATAGAACTGTTGCCAAGGCGATGCGCCCAGGTCTTCGGCTGCCTCGATATAACTGCGGTCCATCTTCTGGAGGGTGTTGTAGATTGGATAAATCATGAAGGGGATGAAGTTATATACCATACCGAACAGCAGTGCTCCCTCGCTCAGTGGCAGGTCGGCGAAATCGAAGAGTGCCACGGTGGCGAGTGTTCTTACCAGGATGTTCACCCACATAGGCAGGATGAAGAGCATCACGATGGTGTTGGCATACTTCATCTTGGTCTGTGTGAGGATATACGCTGCCGGATAGCCCAGCAGGATACAGAGCAGGGTGTTGAGAAAGGCGATTCCGATGGAATACACAAAGGTATTGATGGCTTCGGGATGCGCCAGGAATTTCTGGAAATTATAGAGCGTGATGTGACCATACTCATCGGTGAATGCGAAGAACACGATGAGCAGCAAGGGCAGCACCACGAAAATTGCCGCGAAGATGGCGTACGGAATCGACCAACTCTGCCGCGAAGAGATAAACTTAATGAGTTTCAATTTCTGATCTGCAATTTTATAATTTAAAAAGTAATATTCTCTCGAGGAATGGTGATTGCTACGTGGTCGCCCAGATCCCATACATCCTGTGTATCCACATAGAGCTTCTCGCCCCAGTCGGTGTCGATGGTCAGGTGATAGTGGTCGCCCTTGTAGAGGATGAAGCTGATGTCGCCCGTAAAGGTTCCTTCGCTCTCGTTGTCGAAGAGTTCGATCTTTCCGAAATCCACGTTGACATTGATCACTTCCTTGCCGTCTTCATCGGTATGAATCAGATTCTTCTTATCCTCCGGAATCTCTATCTGGTATTCGCAGCCCAGGAACTCGATGGTGCCGTCGCCATTCACCTTTGCTTCGAAGGTGTTAGTGGTACGCTCCTTCTTCATAATGTGGATGTTGTCTGGAATCACGCTCATGCCGATGGTCTGTCCCACCTCGAAATGCTTGTAGTTCTGAATCAGAAATTCGCAACCCTTGTCGCTCTCGGCAAGCATCTCGTAGTGTACGCCCTTGAAGATGGATGAGGTAATCTTGCCGACAAACTGGGCGTGCTCTGTGTCGGTGCTCACCTCGATGTCTTCCGGTCTAATCACTACATCTACCTCCTGATTACATCCGAATCCCTTATCCACACAAGGAATCTCCGATCCGGCAACCTTTACCAGACAGTCGTGGATCATCGTTCCGCAGAGGATGTTGCTCTCGCCGATGAAATCTGCCACAAACGAATTGGCTGGTTCGTTGTAGATATCGGTAGGCGTTCCTATCTGTTGGATTTCTCCCTCGCTCATCACCACGATGGTGTCGCTCAGGGTCAATGCTTCTTCCTGGTCGTGGGTAACATATACGAAGGTGATTCCCAGACGGTCGTGCATCTCCTTCAACTCCAGCTGCATGTCTTTTCTCATCTTGAGGTCGAGTGCAGCCAGCGGTTCATCGAGCAGGAGTACTTCCGGCTCGTTGACGATGGCACGGGCGATGGCGATTCGCTGCTGCTGTCCACCCGAAAGCGAGTTCACATCGCGGTATTCGTAATCGCTCATGTTCACCATTTTCAGGGCACGCTTCACCTTAGGCATGATCTGGTCCTTCGGCGTGTTCTTGAGTTTCAAGCCGAAAGCGATGTTGTCAAATACATTGAGGTGAGGAAACAGGGCGTATTTCTGAAACACCGTGTTCACGTTTCGTTTGTAGGGTGGCAGGTTGGTAATGTCGTTGCCGCTGATGGTTATCACGCCTTCTGTGGCTGTTTCGAATCCTGCCAAGAGTCTCAGAAGAGTAGTTTTTCCGCATCCCGAAGGACCGAGAATGGTCATGAATTCACCCTTTCTCACAAAGAGATTAATGTTGTTGAGGGCTGTTTTCTCGCCGAATCTTTTCGACACATTTTGTATGTCAATGATGTGCTGTGCAGTCTTGTTCATTTTATCGTTTAAATTTGGCTGCAAAGTTACTCATTTTCGACAAGAAAATGCTATAAAAATACAAAAAAATAGCCTCTGCAAGTTACAATCCTGTTGCAGAGGCTAAAAAAGTTTGATATGGAGATACAGAAGTCTAAGCTTCTGCATATTTATTCGTAATATATGCAAGATGGGCTGTGTTGTTATGCAAGGAATGTGCCTCGCCCATCTTCTTAAGGAGTATGGTAAGCTGTTCTATGCTTCTGTCGAAGTCATAGGTCTTCCATCTTGTCTTGAAGAAGAAACTCTTTGGAATGGCTAGATAGCTTTCAGCGCTCTTCCAGAAGAGTACAGAGTTTGTATTTGTGTTAATCTGCTGGCAGTCTGCATAGTTAATCACGTAGATATTCTTGTTGCTGCCAATGCATTTTGGGATATAGACGATGCGTCTGTTGGTGATAACCAGTCCCTCTGTCCGGTTATTCCAAATAGAAGTATCGCGAGCCAGCAGGATAATCTCGTCCTGTCTCAACTTGAAGTTCTCTCTAAACATCTCCTCTACTTTGCCAGGAATGTCTAGGATGAAGCAATCTGCATCATTACTCTGATGAATGATCGAAACATCGCCATAGCGATGAGCGCGTACGCCTTCTTCGAAAAGCTTCGTACAATGAAAATCGTAATCGTATCGTTCCATAAGTTCTTCGTTAAAGATTATAAGTCATTTTATCATATTTCTGATAATTGTATTTGCAATAACATCTGTCTTCTGCTAAGTACCAATCATTTACTCTTTCTTGCCTCTCGTATAATATCTTTTTTTTAATAGCCGAGTGCAACGTCTCTTTGGCTGCAAATTTAAGGAAAAAAACGATAGGTTGCAAATTTTTAAGGGATTATTTTCAAAAAAGAAGGGAAATGAAACAAATTGAACCAGTTTGAACCAGTTTTTAGTGATTTGTTTTTGTTTTATGAGCAAAATGCTGTACCTTTGCCGCCATGATTGTAACAGTAGAATGGATGGAAGAGTGGTTTCGGCGTTTCGACCACGACTACTTCGGGGGCAAACTGCCCGTTCCGGAGTTGGGGCTGACCCGTGCCAAGACCCGTTTGGGACAGCTTGCCTACAAGCGTGCCACCCGATGGGGGCGCACCAAACTCTATGATTTCAAGCTTTCCATGAGTACATATTACGATATGACCGACCGACAGGCAAAGAGCGTCCTGCTCCACGAGATGATTCACTATATCATCGGCTTTACCGGTTTGAAGGATACGGCTCCTCACGGCATCGTGTTCAGGGGGATGATGGATAATCTGAACAGGAAATACGGTTGGGATATCCGGGTGATGACTTCTACCAAGGACTGGAAGGTGAGTGAGCGGGTAGAGGAGAGGCAGAAGGCGAAGGGACCGCAAACCTATCTGATGCTTGCCATCGAAATGCAGGATGGCAAGCATTATCTTTCGCGTGTGAATCCCAGCTTTGCCCGCCGCATCGAATCGAAACTGTCTCTGGTTCGCGAGCTCCGTTCTCATCGCTGGTACACCACCCAGGAGCCTTATTTTGAGGATTATCCGCAGGTAAGAAGTCTTCGGGGCAGACGAATCTCGAAATCCGATTTCGAAAAGCTTCGGAATGTGTTGACTCCATTCGAAATGTAAGTCCTGCGATGTATGATTGATAAAATGTATTGTATATAATGAATTTGAAAAAATAAAGATATCGTATGAAAAGAATGATTACCATTGCCTTTATGATGACGGTTGTCGTGATGATGGCGCATGCTCAGGGAGCATTGAAGAGAGTGTATAATGAGACTATCGACCCGATGACTCAGATAGACGAGGGGTTGCAGAAGGCGAAGGCTGAGGGCAAGTTCGTGATTTGTCAGGTGGGTGGCAACTGGTGCCCATGGTGCCTGCGCTTTGCCGATTTCGTAGAGAAGGATACGGCGGTGAACAAGGCGGTGAACGATAACTTCGTGTATCTTCACGTGAATTACAATCCTCGCAAGAAGGAAGGCGATGCTTCTGTTGAGAAGGCTGCGCAGCTGATGAAGCGATTGAATTATCCTCAGCGTTTCGGTTTCCCAGTCTTCGTGGTTCTGGACGAGAATGGAAATGTACTCCATATCCAGGATTCCAGCTTCCTGGAGCAGGGCAAGGGCTACGATGAGCTGAAGACTCTCCGATTCCTGAAAAACTGGACTCCTAAAGCGGTGAAGCAGTAAGGTTTGCATGTAACTTTTATACGCCCTGTTTGCTGCAAAACGCCCTGAAAGGGCAGAAGCTCCTAGCCCAGGGTAACACCCTGGGTTTTTGTAGATGTAAGCCTGTCGCCCTGTAAGGGCAAAAGCTTTATAAAAGAAAAAAGCGTCCTCCTGATTTCTTTTGGGGGACGCCTTTTTTCTTATATGATTTTCTTTCTTACAATCCTCTTGCCTTCAGGAAACCTGAGGCATCAGGTTCCTTCATACCTGTGAAATCGGTGAACATCTCCATCTGGTCCTTGGTGTTGCCACGACTCAGAACCTTATCACGGAATGCCTGACCCACGGCTGGATCCAAGGCTCCATGCTTGGCAAAGTAATCTGCCACGTTTACGGCGAGCACCTCTGTCCAGAGATAGCTGTAGTAACCGGCAGCATAACCGCCACCCCAGACGTGATTGAAATAGGTGGTAGAGTAGCGAGGAGGAATCTGGGAATTGAGCAGACCTACATTGTTGAGGGCTTCCTTCTCGAACGCACCTGCCATATATGGAGATGGAATCTCGTCTGGCGTCAACTCGTGCCAAGCCAGATCAAGGCAGGTAGCTGCAAGGTTCTCACCCAAAGCATAGGCTGGCTGGAAGCTGATGCTCTTCAGCATGCGCTCCTTCAGATCTGCTGGCATCGCTGCACCGGTCTCTGTGTGACGGGCGTAGTGATCGAAGATTTCTGGGATGCTGGCAAATGACTCGTTAAACTGTGATGGCATTTCCACGAAGTCGCGAGCTACAGCTGTACCTGAAAGGGTATTGTAACCGCACTTTGACAACATGCCGTGGAGAGCGTGACCGAACTCATGGAACATGGTGCAAACCTCATCCCAGGTAATCAGGGTAGGCTGACCCTCAGGAGCCTTGGCATTGTTGCATACATTATAGATAATAGGCAACTGTCCCCACTTGTCGCTCTGCTTGGCGAAGGCACTCATCCAGGCACCGCCACGCTTGGTTGGGCGACGGAAGTAGTCGCTGTAGAAGAGGGCGATAGGCTTGCCGCTCTTGTCGCTTACCTCGAATACCTTCATATCCGGGTGATAGGTAGGAATATCCTTGCGCTGTTTGAAGTTCAGACCATATACGCGATGAGCAGCATAGAATACACCGTTTATCTGAACGCTATCCACATTGAAGTAAGGCTTGATTTCATCGTCAGAGATATTGAGCATCTCCTTCTTCATCTTGGCAGAATAGTAGAAGCGGTCGTATGGCTGGAGCTTGAAGTCCTTGCCCTCGCTCTTCTGTGCGTAAGCTTCGATTTCGCGGGTCTCGGCATCTGCCTTAGGAGCGTATTCCTTGATGAGGCTCTGCAGGAAGTTGTTTACGTTCTTGGCTGTCTTTGCCATTGTCTTCTCCAGTGAATAATCTGCATAGGTGCTGTAGCCCATCAACTGTCCCTTCTCGGCACGGAGCTTGGCTATCTCGGTTACGATAGGGAAGGTGTTGAACTTAGGGTCGGTGCCGTCGGCACGGTGGATGCTTGCCATATAAACCTTGCGGCGGAGCTCACGGTTCTGGAGATTGGTGAGGATAGCCTGCTGGGTAGTGTTCACGATGACTATGCAGTATGGAGCCTTGTTGCCCAGGCTTTCTGCGTCTTTCTTGCACTGTGCGATGTCGGCGTCGCTGAGTCCGGCAAGTTCTTCCTTGCTGTTCACCCAAACTACGGCGTTGTTGGTAGCTGCAGGAAGAAGATTGCCAAACTGCTCCTGGAGGTCTGAGATGCGTGTGTTGATCTGCTTCATGCGCTCCATTTTCTCTGGAGAGAGCAGGGCACCTGAGCGGACGAAGCCCTTGTAGATGACTTCGGTGAGTCGCTTGTCCTCGCCCTTGAGTTTGTTGTACTCATGGTCGTAAACGTATCTAATACGTTCGAAGAGTTTCTGATTGAATGAAATCTCGTTGTCGAGGTCGGTGAGCAAAGGCATCACCTTCTTCTGAGCCTCTGCGATTCCAGGAGTCTTGTGTGCGCTGGTAAGACCGAAGAATACATTGGAAACACGATCCAGCAACATACCGCTGTTCTCGTAAGCGAGAATGGTGTTCTGGAAGGTTGGCTTCTTTTTGTTGCTGATAATCTTCTGGATGTTGGCACGCTGCTCCTTGATGCCAGCTTCGAAGGCTGGGAGATAGTCGCTCTCCTGAATCTTGCTGAAATCAGGAGCGCCGAAAGGAAGGCTGCTCTTTACCAGGAGAGGGTTCTGACGCTTGCCTCCTGCATTCTGAGCAAACGATGAGGTTGGCATCTGCAAGAGTGTTGCTGCCAAACCGAGGGTAAGAAATGTCTTGTTAAGTTTCATCATGTTTTTTGTTTATTTATTTTGCAAAGATAATGCAAGCGAGCGCAATGAAAACTTGCTTTCAAATTGCCGAGTGCAGCTTATCTTATGCAAAGATACAACAAAAAGTTGAAAATCAGTAATAATTGAAGCAAAATTTATTGTGCGTTCATTTGCTTTTGGCACAATTATTTAACAGTAAGATTCTGGATCTTTACCTCTTTACTGTTTCCTCCCACCATAATCTGGAAGTCGCCAGGTTCAATCACATGCTTTAATTCTGCGTTATAGAATTTGAGCATTTCAGGAGTGATGTCGAAGCTGATTTCCCTGCTTTCTCCTGCAGCCAGATGGATGCGCTGGAAACCTTTCAGTTCCTTGACAGGGCGAGAGATGCTGGCTACCATATCACGGATATAGAGCTGAACTATCTCGTCGGCATCACGGCTGCCTGTATTCTTTACGTTGATGGTGGCGGTAATCTTCCAGTCATCCATATTGACTTCATGGCTGCTCAGCTTCAAATCGCCATACTCGAAAGTGGTGTAGCTCAATCCATAGCCGAATGGATAGAGAGGACCATTGCTTACATCCAGACAATTGCTGGCAAACTTGGCAAATTTCTGATTGTCATCAGGTACTGGTCTTCCCGTATTCTGATGATTGTAGTAGAGAGGCTCCTGTCCGGTTGTCTTTGGCATGGAAGTGGTGAGCTTACCTGATGGAACCTTGTCGCCGAAGATGACGTCGCAAAGTGCATCTCCCACTTCAGAACCACCAAACCATACGTTCATGATGGCAGGAATGTGTTCATTCTCCCATGACAAAACCGTAGGGCGACCGGCAAAGTTGAGCAATACGACAGGTTTTCCCATCTTTGCGAGTTCAGCCAGAAGTTCCTGCTGCACATCAGGCATTTCCAGATTAGTGCGGCTTGCGCATTCACCGCTCATGTCGGCAGTTTCGCCCATGGCGCATACTATCACATCTGCTTCCTTTGCTATCTGCAGTGCCTCGTTCTTCATCTTTACCTCATCTCCCCAGGCAATAGACTTGCCCTGTTCGCCGTTCTTCTGAAGTTCCCTATCGCGCCAGATATTGCTGCCCTGTGCATATAATAAGGTGGCTTTGCCATCGAGCGCTTTCTCCATGGCTTCCTTGATAGTAGTATATTTCTCTGGAGCCTGAGCTACACTCCATGTGCCGGCAATATTGTTGCGGGTATCTGCAAGAGGACCAATCAGCGCTATCTTTCCCTGTTTCTTCAGAGGAAGAAGATTTCCTTCATTTTTCAGAAGCACGAAGGTCTCGGCTGCTACGTCGCGAGCTATCTGTCGGTTTTCGGCAGAGTAGATGTCGGTCTTGTTTCGCTTGGCGTTGCAATAACGGTAAGGATTGCTGAACAATCCCAGTTTGTATTTTGCCTCGAGGATGCGGCGGCAGGCAGTGTTGATATCTTCCTCCGTCACCTTGCCCTCTGCCACGCTTTGTGCCAGATGCTTGACGAAGGCATTGGAGCACATATCCATATCCGTACCAGCCAGGAGTGCCTGTTCTGATGCTTCTTTCAGATCCTTGGCAGTGCCGTGGTTCAGAATCTCGGCGATAGATGCATAATCGGTTACCACGAATCCCTTGAATCCCCATTGTTTTCTCAAGACATCGGTCATCATCCAGTGGTTGGCGGTGGCAGGGGTATAATCTATCAGGTTGAACGAAGACATTACGCTGCCTACGCCAGCCTTTACCACGGCTTCGTAAGGAGGCAGGTATTGGTTCATCATGCGTATGCGACTCATATCTACGGTGTTGTATTCCTTTCCGCTCTCCACGGCTCCGTAGAGGGCAAAGTGCTTGAGGCACGCCATGATTCTATCGGCTCTCAATATCTCCTCTGTGCGCATGTCGGCGCCCTGGTAACCCTGTGTGAGTGCTGCACCCATCACGCCGCTCAGGTAAGGATCCTCTCCGTTGCCCTCGCTGATTCGTCCCCATCGGGCATCGAGTGCAATATCTACCATAGGCGAGTAAGTCCAGTTGATTCCTGCAGCACTGGCTTCCTTTGCCGATACTTCGCCTACCTTCTTCATCGCTTCTGTATCCCAGGAGCAGGAGAGGGCGAGAGGGATAGGGAACATGGTCTCGTAACCATGGATTACGTCCATGCCCACCAGCAGCGGAATGCCCAGACGGCTGTTCTTGATGGCGATGTCCTGGAGAGCCTTGATTTTGTCGAGTCCCTTGATGTTAAATACGCCGCCCATGTTGCCTTTTGCAATGTCGCCACCCACCTGGGTGTCTAGGGCTCCACCGGTAGTGATATCGCCAGCCACCATCAGGTTGAGCTGACCGATTTTCTCCTGCAGAGTCATCTTTGCCATCAGCTGGTCGATATACTCCTTCATCGGCAGGATTTTACCTTTTTGAGTTGTTGTAGCAACTTTCTTCTTGCTGGCGGGTGTATGGGCGATGGCAGGAACCATCAGCGAGCCAGCCAGCAGAAATGATAGTGATATGAATGCTGTTCTCATGTTTATAATGTTAGTATGGTTATTATGCAACTTATACCATTGCTGGTATTGTTTTGCAAAAGTAATAAAAAAACTTGAGCCCACATAGCATAAAGGGTGAAAATGTGGATTGTTTTTTCTGTTAAAGAAGAAAAAGGAGTTGATAATGATGTCGTTATGAATTGGCGTGCCAGATGAAAAAGTGGATGTAAAACAGCAGAAAAAGGCAAAAAAATATCCTTATGTTTTGGCATTATCTGAAAAAATGATTATATTTGCATCGGCATTCTGCAAAGGAAGTCAAAAAGTTGAAAATGATTTAAAAAAAATCAAACCTATATACAATTTCTTAAAGCGTAACAAATAATGAAGAATAGATGGTTCTTACTGATATGCTTGTTGCTATTGACGCATATAGCCAATGCTGCAAAGTATAATTTAGATTCTCTTTATCAATGTCTGGATGAAGCCATTCTGCAGTCGCCTCGTTATGTGGCAGTGCGTGAGGGACGTATAGCCAAACTTGCAAGTCAACTGAATGCTTGCAAGAATGATGGAGCAAGGTACCAAATGAGTTTTGCTCTTTTTCAGGAGTATCAGGCTTATAAAAACGATTCAGCCGTGAGTTATCTGAATCGTTGCATTGCCTTGGCTGAGCGTATGGGCGATCAGGCAAAAAAGGGCAATGCTATATCGCTGCTTGCTTTTCAGAGTTCTACTATAGGTGATTATGTGGAATCGTATAGTCTGCTGAACAAGATGGATACTACTAAGCTTGATGCAGAAGGGTATCGCAACTATCTTTGGGCTGGTCAGCATCTTTATGGAGAGCTGGCTTTTTATAGCAATGTGCCGTCATTGAAAGAGCATTATGCACAAAAGGCGCAGGTGATGAAGAAACAGATAGCCAGGATTTTTTCGCATACAGACGATAGATACCTGCAGATGATGGAGGAAGACTGTCGTAGTGCTAACGACCTGAAGGGTGCTTTGTTTTATAGCAATTTGCGTATGAAGCAGGTAAAGCCTGGAACGCATGAATATGCTATCGTGGCTTACTATAGGGCGGTGATCTGCAAGCAGCTCAATAAGGATGAGGATGCCATCTATTACCTCCTTGTCTCGGCTCTTTGTGATGTCCGTACGGCGGTGATGGATCAGGGCTCAATGTGGGAACTTGCCAATCTTCTGAATCAAAACCAAAAGGAGTTTGCCCATACCTATACTTACATCAAGTTTGCATGGAATGCAGCCCGCATTTTCAATACCGCTCTTCGAAGTCGCCAAATCATGCCGTTGCTCTCTGCCGTTGAGGGTACTTATCAGAAGGAAATTACGCAGAGTAACCGGCAGCTTAAACTGATGATAGCAGTATCTGTAGTACTTTTAGTATTAGTATGTACCCTGCTTCTGTATGTAAACAAGCAGCGCCGTCGTCTTGCCTTGGCTCATAAGGAATTGGAAAAGGCGAATAAGAATCTGGAACAAACCAATAGGGAATTGCAGCAAACCAACAGAAACTTAGAGCAGGCTTATGGTAGCTTGAATGAGAGCAATAAGATGAAAGAAGTCTATATTGGCCGATTCTTGCGTCTCTGTGCTATCTATGTGGATAAGATAGAAACCATGCGCAAGCGCGTGGTGAAGCTGGTCAAGCAGCGTGAGTTGACCAAATTGATAGATATGATGCAAACCGATCATGAGTATATCGGCGAGTTATACGATTACTTTGATGCTGCGTTTCTGAAACTCTTCCCTGATTTTGTGGAGGAATTTAATGCTCTTTTGAAGCCTGAGGAGCGTATCGTCTTGGAGGATGACAGTAAACTTTCTACCACCATTCGCATCTTTGCTCTTATTCGCCTGGGTATCGAAGATAGTTCTAAAATCGCAGAATTTCTGCATTATTCGGTAAACACCATTTATAATTATCGTGCCAAGGTAAAGAATGGAGCCATCTGTGAAAGAGATGAATTTGAAACAAAGGTAAAGCAGATTGGAATGAGATGATATTCGGTATAAGTTTGGCGCAAACTTATACTGGGTGATAAAAAAGGTTCCTTGTGGAGTTTGAAAATCTCCAAAGGAACCTTTTTTTGTTTTATTTCAGTTCAAACGCCTTTTTGAGTTTCAGCTGATCGGAAGCATTTCCGACGAGTGCCTCAAACTTGCCTGCTTCTGCCTTCCAGGATGCAGCTGTTTCATCATAGAAGCTGAGTGCCTGCTTATTGATAGTGATGTTTACATCCTTGCTCTCTCCCGGCTGCAGGTAAACCTTCTGGAATCCCTTCAGCTCCTTGTAAGGGCGATCAACAGAAGCCTTTACATCATGGATATAGAGCTGGATGGTTTCTGCACCGGCACGTTTGCCAGTGTTCTTTACATTCACGGTAAAGGTGATAGAGTCATTCAGATTCATCAGATTCTTATCACTGCGAAGATTAGAGATGGCAAACTGAGTGTAGCTCAATCCATGTCCAAAGGCGAATGCTGGCTTGATGTTTTTCTTATCAGTCCAACGGTAACCTACGTAGATGCCTTCCTTATACTCCTCATCAATGATGTTGCCCTCAGTCTTGGCTCCACCTTCCTTGCGCCAGGTGCCCGGATAGGTGTTTAATGCGTGGGCACCCACTTCCTGCAATGAGTTTACCCATGTGAATGGTAATTTGCCGCTAGGATTCTTGTCGCCGGTGAGGATAGAAGCCAGAGCTTTACCGCTTTCGCTACCGATATACCATCCCTGAATGATGCCAGCCACTTTTTCTTTCCAAGGCATAGCCACAGCATTACCTGAGATATTCACATAGATGAAGTTCTTGTTGGCTTTAGCCAAAGCCTCGATGAGCTTGTCTTGAGCGTATGGCAATTCAAGCTGTTTGCGGTCGTGACCTTCGCAATCCTGATAATCACTCTTGTTCAAGCCGCCAAACATCACCACGTAATCAGCATGCTTGGCTTTTTCTACGGCTTCGGCTATCAGCTCAGCCTCGCTGCGTTTGTCCTCCAGATTCTGTCCGGTGGTTACGCCATTGTAATTTCCGCTTACATCGCCTACATAACCTCGGGCAAACTCCACTTCCACATTATCTTTTTCCAGTCGAGATTTTAATCCGTCGAGTGGCGAAATCTCCCGCTGTACCTTGAGAGAAGAGCTGCCTCCACCCACGGTCATCATCTTCACGGCATTTTCTCCTACTACCAAAACACGTTGTGCTTTCTGGGTATTGATAGGAAGCACATGGTTCTTGTTCTGGAGTAGTACGATGCCTTCTTCGGCAATCTGTCTGGCTGCAGCATAGTGGCTGTCAGAACAGAGGAAACCATGAGGACGGTTCGGATTCATGGTGGTGCGATAGAAGAGGCGCAATACGCGGCGCACCTTTTCATCCAATTCCTTGGTGGTGTATTTACCTTCCTGGATACCTTTTGTATATGGTACGGCAAGGTAGTAATTATCGTAGGCATTGCTGGCACCCATGGTCAATCCGTTCGTCCATGTGCCGAACTCTATGTCGAGCCCGTTCTTCACGGCTTGGTCGGTATCGTGTGCGCCTCCCCAGTCGCTTACCACTACGCCGTCATATTTCCAGTCGCCCTTCAGAATCTTGTTTAGTGTCCACTGGTTGTGGCAGTTGTGTTCGTTCTTGTAGAGATTGTATGCGCCCATGATTCCCCAAGTCTTACCTTTCTCTACAGCAGCCTTGAAGGCTGGGAGATAGATTTCATGGAGGGCACGGTCGCTCACGATGACGTTTACCTGATGACGGTATTCCTCCTCGTTATTGAGGCAGTAATGCTTTACGCAGGCTGATACTCCCTTAGACTGTAATCCTTGGATATAAGGTACAACCATGATGCTTGCCAGGTAAGGATCTTCACCCATATATTCGAAGTTGCGTCCGTTCAATGGGGTGCGATAGATGTTCACGCCAGGACCTAGAATCATGTCTTTTCCTCGATACAAAGCCTCTTCGCCTAATGATTCTCCATAGATTCTGCTCATCTGTGGGTTCCAGGATGCTGCCAGGCAGGTGAGGGCAGGGAAGGCTACGCAGGAGTCATTGGTTTGGCCAGCCTGCTCCCATTCGTCCCACAATACATCAGGGCGAACACCATGAGGACCGTCATCTGTCCAGAAGTCAGGAAATCCCAAACGGGGAACTCCTGCAGAGGAAAACTTACTCTGTGCATGAATGATGCGAATCTTCTCTTGAAGTGTCATTCGGGCAATGGCATCGTCGATGCGTTGTTCTACAGGTTTGGTGTTGTCGAGATAGACAGGCAACTGACCAGTTTGTTGTGCGCTGGAGGTGGCTATAGCCGCCATCGATAGTGCGCAGGATAGAATGAAGTGTTTCATGTTTCTTGTGAATATTATTTCTTATGAATATTAAATTGTTAGTTATGAAAATGCATATCTGTCATTTTCGGTTGCAAAGTTACTAAATAATAAGGTATAAACCGAGTGCTTGCAAAGAAAAAGTGGAAAAATATCATCTGTGATTTTTATAAGTGCTTGATAAAAAGTGAGGTGTGAAAAATAGAAATGTGGCTAAAAGTGGAAGAAAATGAAAATGAAGAATGCGCAGCCGGGTGATGAGGTAACTTACAATGGCCATTATCAGAACACGGGTATCTTCCTCTTGAAGTATTTGGGCCGCCCAGGTGGAGGAAAGGTACTCAACAAGGCAAAGACTGCATACGATGTGCTTGGTATACCTGAGCGTATCCAGTGGACGGAAAGCAAGAAATACTTGCCAATCCCTCAGGATGAAATAGAGGCTGCTAAGGGTACTTTAAAGCAGAATGAGTATTAATAGTCTGTTCTCCTAGTAATAAGTTATGTTCGGCACTGTTGAACCTATGTTCAGCAGTGCTGAACTTATGTTTCGCAGTGCTGAACTTATGTTCAACACTGCTGAACATAGATTTCTTCGTAGTTTAAAAACTTTTATTCCTAGGAATAAGTGATAATATAAAAAAGAGTGTGAGTTTTCTCGGATAGAAGACTCACACTCTTTTTTTATGTCATTACTCTGCATTCATATATTACTCAGCTTTCAGTCCCATAGACTTGATATATCCAGCTTGAGGCACGAATTCTGAAACTTGGCATTCTCAACGTTCTGTAATAAGCCCCTTTCTAGATTTGATATTCTTGAGTGGATCTTATGCGATTATCATACAGAGCTTGAGTACGTTCTCCTCGAAGTGCTCCTTGTCTATGGCATTGTTCTTGAGTATGGAACGATAGTTATATACAGTTTGTGGTGAATAAGACAAGATGCCGGCAATCTTGGAACTTTCAGTAATGCCTAATCGCAACAAGGCGCACACACGAAGGATGGGTGGCATTTCCCCATTCTCTTTCAGTTGGATGTGTGCCGATTCGGTGAGTTGCTGGTTCAGCTCGTTTACAAAAGTTGGGTATAGAGATAGGAATGCTTTGTCGAATTCCGTCAAAAACTCCTTGTTTTCTTTCTCTGTATTGGTTGAGGAAGAAAGGAGGCTCAGAAGTTCCTTGCTTTGGTTGGCTTTTATCTTTCTTACTACCAAGGTGCGCAGTTTGCTGTTTCTCTCTATATTCTTATAACACAGGTCAATATACACCTTTACCAGTCTTTCGCGCTTCTGGTTGGTATCCTTCAGTTCGTCGTTGATGAGATGCAACTGTCCATTGAGAATTTCCATTTTTGCGGATGTTGCTGTGATTTCATCTTTCTTTTGTTTCAGCAGCCTGTTCTTCTTGCGGATGAACAGGCTGCTAATACCTACTCCAAGTAGGAGCAGGATAATGACCAATAGGGCGATGTTGAGCAATCTGTTAGTTGTTTTGATGTCATCTGTATAGGCATTGGTAATCAATTGTAATTTGGATGAAATCTCAATGCGGCGCAACCGGCTTTTGTAGGTATAAGCATCTTCCAGGGATAGGTTGATGTATTCCTGGGCTTTGTTCAGACTTCTGGTCTTATGTTTGTAGATGAAGAGTGCGATGTCTTGCAGAGCGACATTTTCTTTTGTGGCAGAAGTGATGTCTGAGATGGCTGCAACCAGGAGGTAATGCTCCATTAGCTCTAGGTTGTTGGCTTTCTGATAGACCTCTGAAAGCGCAAAGGCGGTCATGGCATGCAGACGGCTGTTGGCCTTTTCCATACTCAGTGCCTTTTTGTAGTATTGGATGGTCTTGTTATTGTTGGGATGATTGCTGAAATAGTATAATTCTCCCATCAGGTAGTAATAGAATGCATCTTTCTTTGGCGACAGTTCTATTGCTTTCTTCAGGTATTCCACTTTTTTCAGGTCGTAATTCTTGCAGAATTCATTGTTTTCACAGTAGGTTGACCAGTTGTTGTATAGTCCATACATTGTATAATAGTATAGAAACTGATAGTCACGTGGTTCTTCCTTAGGTTCTATCTTCTGAAGAATTTCCTTTGCTTCTGCATAGAATCCACGTGTGATCAATAACCTGGTTTGGCTAAGCTGGAATCTTTTGTTAAAAAAGATATTGTTACTCTTTTGGGCAAGGATAAGACCTTTGTTTACGTAGGTCATCGCCGAGTCGTATTCGTAGGCTTTGTATTCGTTGGCGAGTTGTTCGTATAGTTTTAATTTGTCTTCGTTGCTGGTAACATACTTGGCTCCTTGCTTGATTTCGTTTAAGCTTTTCTCTTTTAACTCTACATAATGGGCACGTTGTGCCAGGGCAGCATCCAGCTGCTTGTATAGCTGGTTGTTGTCTCCTTTTATGTATATCGGCTGTATCATCAGGGTGATGATTATAACGATAAGATGTCTCATATTTCCTATGTTTTTAGATTCCGCTGCAAAAATAATAAAAAACATTGAGAATCTCGCATCTACTAGCCGCTTTTTTTGAGAATTCGCAAAATATTGATATTCAGAGCTGTGAGATTGGTTCTAGATACCGACAATCTACCAAAAGCCTACTATTCGCACCAACTTATTGATTTTTGCCGTACTTTTGCGGCAACAAACAATTTTAATCATAATAAACCTATTAAATTATGGATAAAACGAACTTATCAAAGAAAGCAGGTCTGCTGATGGCAGGATGCTTGATTACTTTAAATGCTTTTGGTCAGGCAACCATTAAAGGACAGGTGGTGGATGCCACGGGTGAACCTGTCATTGGTGCAAGTATTCTGGTGAAGGACACCAAGAATGGAGCGGTATCTGACTTGGATGGCGGTTACACACTTAATAATGTAAAGGATGGAGCCGTCTTGGTATTCTCTTATCTGGGATATCGTACCCAGGAGATTCCGGTAAAAGGAAATCATGTTATCAATGTAACGCTGAAGGAAAACGATGAGGTGCTCGATGAAGTGCTTGTCGTTGGTTATGCCGTGGGCAGCAAGCGCACGGTGTCGGGTGCTGTCGATCGCATCAAGAAAGAAGATATGAACAAGGGTGTGGTAACCAGTCCTGCCGAGGCCTTGAAGGGTAAGGTAGCTGGTGTTGTCATCTCTCAGGCAGGTGGTGATCCTACCAGTTCGCCAAGCATTCGAGTTCGTGGTACTTCTTCTCTTTCCGGTGGAAACGATCCGTTGGTTATCATTGATGGTGTCTTTGCTGATATGACGATGTTCAATTCCCTGGCTCCTGGTGATATTGAGAGTCTGACCATCCTGAAGGATGCTTCAGAGACGGCTCAGTATGGTTCACGTGGTGCTTCCGGTGTCATCGTTGTTACCACAGCCAAGGGTAAGCTGGGATATTCCAGCCTTAGCTACAATGGTCAGTTTGGTGTAAACACGGTCTATAAAAATCTGGATATGATGTCGGCTTCCGAATATCGTGAGACAGCCAAGTCCTTGGGATTGACCTATACCGATATGGGTGGCGATACCAATTTCCTCGAGGAGATTGAGCGCAATACGGGTCTTACCCAAAATCATAATATTTCTTTTTCTTCTGGTACGGATACATCCAGTCTGCGTGCTTCTTTGGGATTCATACTCCGTCAGGGAGCCTTGAAGAATTCTGATATGAAGAATTTTACAGCAAAGCTGGATGGCACCCAGTATCTCTTCGATAAGCATCTGAAGCTGGAACTAGGAATGTTTGGCTCTCAGCGCAACAGCAATATCCAGTATGATATGCACAAGATGTTCTATTCTGCCACAGCTTACAACCCTACCTATCCACATGTAAGAAACAACAAGGGCGAATGGGATGAGGACTTGCTTGCCAATGAAATCTGGAATCCACTGGGATTGCTCGATATTGATGACTTCTACAAGGATGCTTCTGTCAATGTTCATGGCAAGGCAACTGTCAATATCATCGACGGTCTCTCTGTAAGTGCCTTTGGTTCATATAACTATTGGAACCGTGACAATAAGTTCTATATTCCTAACAACATCCAGATGGGTAAGTTGAATGGTAATGGATGGGCTTATATCGCCAATACCAACCGCAAGGACTATATGGGCAATATCATGGTGAATTTCTCCAAGGATTTCGGCAAGCATCACATTGATGCCTTGGCTCTGATGGAGGGACAGAAATATACCTATGACTGGAACTCACAGGAGGCACATGGATTTGATACCAACTATTTCAAGTTCAATAACATGAAGGCCGCTGCCAATGTGAGCTGGGGTAATCTGCAGTCTAACTACACCGAATATACCCTGAGTTCTTATATCAATACTCTGTTAATTCTTATGTA
>NZ_QUCG01000029.1:0-44359 GCF_003473645.1 Prevotella sp. AM23-5
TGCTGAATGATATGTGGGGGTTGGAATAAGGAGAATACTTTTGTCTAAAAAAATAATAATTTAAAATCATGGTAAAAACAATAAATGATATGGGAAATAGACAGCCGGATAGCAATGCTGGCAGCAGTAAGCAAAAAGGAGTGAAGAATAAGCAAACCCAGCAGCTGATGCTATGGATTGCCGCTTTGATAGTAGGCGCAGTTTTGGGTATGTTCGGCATCAGCTGGCTGGATGGCCTGATGAATTTCATCGCCACGGTCTATACCCGCTTATTCCAACTTCTGGCAGTACCAACCATAGCCTTGGCAGTCATCACCACCCTGGCATCCTTGGGCAACCAGGCAGATACCGGTAAGATATTCCGCCACGCCATCACCTACACCCTGCTCACGACGATAGCAGCTGCGGCAGTGGGACTGGTGCTCTACAACATCGTTTCTCCAGGCAATTTACCTACAGCCTTGGTACAGAGCGGTATGGCAGATGTTCCCCAAAAGCTGGGAGAAACCAGCTATTATGACCATATTCTTGGGGTAATACCCAACAACATCATCAAGCCGTTTGCCGAAGGAAATGTACTCTCCATCCTGATTTTGGCGGCAGCCGCAGGTATTGCTTTAACCAAAATGCCATCAAGCGACAAGAAAAAAGTCGTGATGAAGGGATTGTTTGGATTGCAGGATCTGCTCTTCATGCTGATTCATGGATTAATCTGGGCTCTGCCTCTGGGTATCGTTGCCTTTGCAGCACAACTCTCAGCCCAGTTCTCCGCAGGAATCGTGATGGCTTCTCTAGGAAAGTACGTAGCTGTTATCCTGGGAGGTAATGTGATTCAATTCTTCATCATCCTCCCGCTCTTCCTCTTGGCAAGAGGCTTGAATCCTGTGCGAACATTGGGCAAGATGATGCCGGCAGTATTGATGGCTCTGTTTACAAAGAGTTCGGCTGCTACGTTGCCGGTAACGATGCAGACAGCAGAAGATAGACTGGGAGTTTCCAATCAGGTTTCCCGCTTCGTATTGCCTATCTGTACTACCATCAACATGAATGGCTGCGCTGCGTTTATCCTCGTAACCTCCTTATTCCTGATGCAGAATGGAGGAATGCCCTTACCTTGGACTACGATGATTCTCTGGCTCTTCATTTCAGTTATCTCAGCAGTGGGTAATGCAGGAGTGCCGATGGGATGTTATTTCCTTACCCTATCTCTGATGTCCGGCATCAATGCTCCTATCGGCATCATGGGTATCATCCTGCCAATCTATACCATTATCGACATGGTAGAAACGGCAGAGAATGTATGGTCAGACTCCTGTGTCTGCGCTATGGTAGATAAGGACTTGAAAGAGCAGTAAATATAGAATAAACACCTAGCATATAAAATAGAACATCAGCCTGTGGTGATGAGGAAAAGAATCACCATAGGCTGATGTCTGTTTACACAAAGCGTTGGTTTCCTCAACCTTTATTTCTGATGCTGCAAAGAAAATCATCATGAATAATAGCATAAAGAAGTAACTCACTTCCTTATATATAATTAATGTATAGCCACGTAAAA
Source organism: Prevotella sp. AM23-5 (assembly GCF_003473645.1). Taxonomy (NCBI): domain Bacteria; kingdom Pseudomonadati; phylum Bacteroidota; class Bacteroidia; order Bacteroidales; family Prevotellaceae; genus Prevotella; species Prevotella sp. AM23-5. The sequence goes on from NZ_QUCG01000029.1 coordinate 1,559, forward strand.
CACCCATATTTTCCAAAAATAGAGCTAATTCGCAAAGAACATAAGAAAATATTCTGTATTTTTGCCGTGTTTTTCAAAGAAAAACACTATCTTTGTCACAGATTAAAGAGATAAGCAATGGCAAACAAAGACCTTAACCACCTCAAACTTGTTTTGGTGGAGCTAAAGAAGACCGCAAAATGGCTGGCTGGAGAAATCGGTAAAGATCCAGCTACAGTTTCTAAATGGTGTACCAATACGGCGCAACCAAGTTTGGAGCCCCTATCCATCATCGCAGAAAAGTTAGATGTTGGATATACGGGAGCTATTACTGCCGTCAAAAGCAGACAAAGCACTTATCTATATCCGTGTTGAATTCGCAGTACATTCATTGCAAAACAACTTCCTTTCCTCACCCCCCGCCCAAATTCCATCAACCATGCAATGGCAGATCGTGAAGCGAGTAGCGGAGCTATGCTATTTCAATCACGACATGGACGGTTGGGCTTCAGAGCTATGGGAAGAAATGAGCGAGGAACAGCGTTCCGAGCTTCCTCAGCTTGGCAACCAGCAGCCTTGGATTTATAATCCAGAGCGCAGAGCCATCCTCCAAGCCGAGCTTGATGCCATCTTCGCCCACCTCTATGGTCTCAACACCGAAGATCTCCGTTACATCTTAGACCCAGAAGATGTCTGTGGAAAGGGTTGCATCAACGAGACCTTCCGAGTACTGAAAGACAATGAGTTGCGCCAATACGGCGAATACCGCACCAAGCACCTCGTTCTCAAAGCATGGAATAAATTTGAATATGACAATTAAAGTATGACTATGAGTAAAGAAAATAAAAAATTATTATATCATTATACTACAATGAATACGTTCTATTCTATGATAGATCATTCATTGGTGTATGAAAAGAATGACATAAATCCTACATATATAACTATGTGGGCAACTCATTATGCATATCAAAACGATCCTACAGAATGTCAATTCTTTTTTGAAGGATTACAGAATAGGATTTTAAATTATGCAAAAACGAAGAAAGTAGAGCTTACTGATGAGGATAAGCAACTTATAAAACAGCCATGGTATGGCTTGAATATTTATACGATTTCACTTTCTACACAAGAAGATGATTTAACAATGTGGCGTGGATATGGTCAGAATGGAGATGGCATTAGTTTGGGATTTGATTTTTCCAAACTACCATCAACGCTACCCATATATGGACCAGACTGCAAAGAACGTGAATATCGGAGTGAAAGCGACCCTACATATTTACTCACAAGAAATATTCGGGAGTGTAAATATATCGATCCTAACAATATAGAAATTGCAGAAGAAGCCTACGAGAGAGCTATAGATAATATTTTCGGCAAAGACAAGGAATGGAATGATGTAAAACAAAAAAGGCTTATCAATGAGTACGCTCCAATCTATAAGCATTATAAATATAAAGCCGAAGGTGAATGGCGTATTATAGATACAAAACTCATCTCAAAATATCGCATAGGAGACAATCGTTCCCTCATCCCATATATTGAGGTAAATGTGCCTATTAATTGCCTGAGCAAAATAATAATTGGACCATGCCAAGATTCGAATAACATTGTGATAAATATAAAAAAGTTCTTATGGACAAAAGGAATTGACACTAAAAATATTGAAATTGTAACGTCAGAGATTCCTTAAAGAAACCGAATATAACAATGAAGATAGATATACATACACTGATTGGCGAAGCGACAGCCTACGACAAGAAACAACAGATAGAGGCCAAGCGACCTAAGAGCTGGCTCAAAAGTGTATCTGCCTTTGCTAACGGCGAAGGCGGCACACTTATCTTTGGCATCAGCGATGACGATCTGGTTGTCGGACTTGAGAATGCTGAGCAAGATGCAGAACTCATCAGCGAAGCCATCAAGACTAAGTTGGATCCTATCCCAACCATCAATTTGGAATTTCAAGAAGTTGAGGGTAAAAAACTGATTTTATTGCATATCGCATCTGGTGACGAGACCCCTTATTATTATATAGGTGACAAACAACGTGTCGCCTTCATCCGCATTGGAAACGAATCAGTTGTAGCAGACCGCATCCAATTGAGAAATCTTGTTCTTAAAGGAACTGGCAAGAACTACGACAGCCTTGCCGCACCATACAGATTTGATGATATGTCATTTACCAAATTGAAATCAGTACATTTCAAACGCTTGGGACGCTCTTTTGAGGATTCTGAGTTCACTTCATGGGGCATCATCGACACACAGGGCAAACTGACCAACGCAGGTGCACTAATAGCAGATGACTCTCCTATCCGTCAATCAAGAATATTCTGTACAAGATGGAATGGGCTTGATATGACAAGTGGATTGGGCGAAGCTTTGGATGACGCAGAGTTTGAAGGAAGTGTCATTGGGCAATTGCAAGATGCCGTAGCATTTATCAAAAATAACTCACACAAGAAGTGGTGGAAAGAAGCTACTTACAGAGAAGAACTTCCAGACTATCCTGAGCGTGCCGTAACAGAAGTAATAAGTAACGCCATTATTCATCGCAATTACTTAGAACTTGGCAGTGAAATCCACATAGACATGTATGATAATCGAATGGAAGTATATTCACCGGGAGGCATGATGGACGGAAGTCTTATCCAACATCTTGACCCAATGAACGTACCTTCCAAACGTCGTAACCCTCTCCTTGCAGATTTCTTCAATCGACTTGAATTGATGGAACGCAGAGGGAGTGGCATGAAGAAGATTGTCAAGGAATACAAACATTTTGAAAAGTTCCCTGGGTACAAAGCACCAGAATTCAAATCTAATTCAGGAGAATTTCATGTGACTCTATGGAATCTCAATTATGACGAGAAACAGTTCGCCGACTCAGAAAAACAGTTCGCGAACGACTCAAAAGAGTTCGCCAACTCAGAAAAACAGTTCGCGAACGACTCAAAAGAGTTCGCCAACGACACAAAACAGTTCGCCAACTCAGAAAAAGAGTTCGCTAACGAAAAGAAAGAAACAGCCAAAGAAGTCAAGCAAAGAAAAGAGTTCGTGAAGGCTAAAAGAGCCATCTACAAACTTATCACTTCTAATCCAAAAGTGACAACTGCGCAAATAGCAGATAAGCTAAACGTATCAACACGCCAGGTACAAAAATACCTCAAACGATTGATAGAACAAAATCTGATTGTGAAAGAAGGAAGCAGAATCAATGGTTCGTGGAAGATTCTCGATGAAGAATATACAGATTTCTTTGGGCGAATATAAGAATAGATCAACTTAAAAGCGACCTATCTGATGTTGCCTCCTTGTTTCATTTACTAAAAGGCAACAAGGAGAGATTAACTATGCAAAATATTGAAAACACGGAGGAAAAATGATAAACCTCTATTCATGCTTGTATTGATAAACAGAGTCCGGTTACTGAGGCAAATGGAGAAGGGAACTTTGTAATATCCCTTTGAAATCATCGTAAGTACTTTTTAATTTCCTTGAATATGGCTCAGGGGAGGTTGTCTATCCACGGACAATCTCCCATAAGCCAGGATACCCCCATTTTACTCCGCTTCTATCTTCCAATCTGTAATATTATGCGTTGCCACATCAAAGTTAACCCCAACCTTTACGATTGGCAAGCCGCTTAAAGCGAAGCGCTTAGGATATTCCTTAAGATTGATCTGCTTCATCGCTGCATCAGCATCCTTATTGAGCTTCAACTCAAAAAGATAAAGATGGGTAGCAGTTCTCAATACCATATCCACCCTTCCCGATGGAGTACGAACTTCTACATCTACATAATTATCAAGAATAGAGAATATCACATACATCATCTGCTGATAATGTCCCTCAGAGTCAACATTGTTGCAATACGGAACCGTGGCCAGATAAGCCTGAAGCATCTGCATGGCTCCATCCATATCGTTGCGACGGATAAGAGCTGACATCTTGGCAATGGTCGTAGTTCCCTTCACCGTATTCATACCTATATAATTAGGTAAGAGACTACGGTATAGCCCAACCCGAATCTCCTTGTTAGGAATATCCAGGGTATAGAGTTCCGTCTCCGGATCGTACCCCTTAATGGTGATGTAACCACTCTGATACAATAAAGGCATAACAGATGACATACCTTCTGTTGGTGCATCAAACTCCGACTGATCGGCTTCACAACTACCAATCTCCGATGGCATAACCTGGAATTTCTTGAGCATTTCTATCAGATAAGTTGGTGTGCCTGAAGAGAACCAATAATAATCCAAACAACCAGCAGCCATAGCATTCAGCAAACTATAAGGATTGAATATATCAGGGGATTGCGCCGCAAAATGATACCCATCATAGAACTCCCGTAAAGCTTCCAATGCTTGCTCTCTACTCTTGCCCATTTTTTTCGCTAGAGCATCAACATCCGCAGACATCTGAGACTCCAATTCTTCCTTGGTAATACCACAGATTCCTGCATAGTCATTACGCATACTTATATTCGTAATGTTATTCAGTTCACTAAAGATACTCAATTGCGAGAACTTCGTAATACCGGTCAGGAAGACAAAACGGAGCATTGGTTCACAATCCTTCAACGGACTATAAAAATTGCGCATCACATTGCGAAGCACCGGCAAGTTAACATCGCTATGAACAACGTCAAGAAGAGGTGCATCATACTCATCAATCAGTACGACAACCTGCTTACCTGTCTTTTCATAAGCAGTCTGGATAAGCGAAATGAGACGGTCGTTCGCATCAACTGCAGGAGATGTAATACCCCATACCTTTTCCTGCTCAGCAAGTCGCCTTCCCAGATATCTTTCCAGCTGCTCTTTCTCCATGTGCTTACCTCCTGCCATACTAAAATGCAGTACAGGATATTCCGTCCACTCATTTTCCAGCTTTTCGATGGCTAATCCTTTGAAGAGTTCCTTTTTGCCTTGAAAATAGCTTTTGAATGTTGAAACAAGCAATGACTTTCCGAAACGGCGCGGACGACTTAAGAAGAAATGCTTGCCACCGCTATGAGTCATGCGATAGACATATTCCGTCTTATCTACATACAGAAGATTCCGAGTGATTATTTCCTCGAATGTCTGGATTCCTACTGGATATAATTTCAATTCTGCCATTGTTCTGTCTTTTAAGTTTCCGGTGATAACAACCTATCAGCCTATTCAACTGCAAAACTAATCATTTTTTCCGTAATCTCCAAACATTTCTGCCAGAATCTACTCTTGGATATTAAATAAGTAATCGAATATCTATGGAAAACTCTTATTTGCATTACAAAATCATTTTTCCTTTCACAGCACCCGCAATATATTGACATTCACACACTTAAGTGTGAAGGCATTTTTATCGATGCCGTTTCACATCACTTGCACCAAGAGTAAACGATGGAACTAAAAACAGTAAACGACGGAACCAATACGAAGGGGAGAAAGAACGTTTGCCGGAGGGAGAAAGAACGTGGAAGAGAAGGAGAAAACATACCTTCTTGCAATCGGATGACTCCCGTCATCCATATAGACCACTACCGTCATCCATATAGACGACCCGGGTCATCTATATGGATGACTAGGGTCAACCGATACGAAGTGAGCATCATTTATCCTTCTTCTATAGGTCCTTTCTCCCTCAAGTAAACGTTCCTTCTCCCCTCTAAATTTATTGCAACATTTATCGCCGATAGTATTGCAAACGCCTCTTTATTGTTGTATCTTTGCAGTGATATTACTCAATAAACGAATTTAACCGAGATTATATATATGAATATCAAAAGAACACTGAAGAGACTGATCGACGATACTCAGTATGTCGCAGCACTCGAAAAGCAGAATGATCTGCTGAAAGAAAACCTTCAACAGGAAAAAGACAACCTCCAAAAGCAGAAGGAGGACTTCAGAAAGGAGAAGGAACAGAAAGTTGCCGACGAAGAGGCACAGTACAAGAAACGTAGCCGCAACTACCTCCGCCCTATCGCGGATATGCAGAAGTGGCTGCTGGAGAACTACGAGTTCCGATACAATGTCATCACCGATGTTTTCGAATACCGCAAGAAGGCTGAAGCAGAAGGACATGACTCCGAAGATGCCATCAAGCATGACTTCGAAATCATCGACAAGTATGCCATCAACACCATCGCCATCGAAGTGCAGGAGGCTGGCATCTTTGTGCGCGATCACTTCGTAGAGCGACTCATCAAGTCGAAGTACGCCCAACCTTATCATCCTATCCGCTCCTACATCAATCAGGTGAGAGGTACCTGGGATGGAAAGGATAGAATCGGCGACTTTCTGCGCCGCATCAACCATTCTGACTATTGTCAGAAGATGGGAAGAATCTGGCTACGTGCCATGGTGGCGCAGATGGCAGGATACGACGAGAAACATGCCAACAGCGTGATGCTCACTCTGGTTTCAACGACACAGGGACTACATAAGAGTACTTTCCTCAGAAGCCTATTACCCAACGGGTTAAGAGATTACTACACGGATGATTTCTCGCTCAACCAAAAGGGAAATGCACAGAGAAAGATTGTAGAGTTTGCCATCATCAACGACGATGAGCTGGACAAGGAGAATCCAAAGAAGATGCCGCTGATGAAGACCCTGATGCAAACCATGAAACCTAGTTTCATCGGTGCCTACAAGAAGAACTTCAACCGTCTGCCCCGCTCCGCCTCATTCACCGGCACCAGCAACCAGCGCGAACTTCTCACCGACCGCTCAGGCTCCCGAAGATTCCTGATTCTGGAACCCGACGGGATGATCAATGTAGATGACATCGAGCACGACCAGATTTATGCCCAACTATTAGATGAGGTAGAGCATGGCGAGCCTTACTTCTTCTCCAAGGAGGATGAAAAGGAGATGCAGGAACACAATCTGCCCTACTATATCAAGACAGACCTGGAAAGAACCGTTGCCTCGTACTTCAGAACTCCCGAAGGAGGGGAAAAGGGAGAGAAAATGACCGCCGACATCATCCTGAAAAAGCTGAAAACGATACACGCCAAGGGTGTTCAGAATATCGTCCTGAATCCCTTCAGCAAGATCCTGACCCATCTTTTCGGCAAACCGGAACATACCCGTGACGGCAATTTCTATCTTGTAAAGGAAGTAGGATAAGAAAAAAGTCCTTTCACACTTAACTCTCTGTTTATCAACAACAAGAAGAGTTTTGTGAAAGGACTTTTTCTGCATTATCTTTTTTATCCCCTATTCTTCGGTAGATAATTATCGTTTTTACACTCCTATTCTACGATAGATGAAGACCCTGCCTTCGCGCTCTCGAGTCATCTTCGGGAACTCGCCCTCGCAATAGCCAGACAGAACCTTCTGGGCATGATACTTAGTAACACCATGAAGACGCATCAAATCCTTTACCGTGATATAGCCATGCTTCTTGCAGAAGTTGGTGATGTCCAGCAATTCCTGAGCCGACTCCTTAGGCGGGAAACTTACCTTCCAGGGAATACGGCTGCAATTTCCACCATAATTGACAAAGAACTCCTTATCAAACTCACGGGTGGTTTTCACCTCAAAACCCTCAATCACCACTTCATTGGCAGGAATCAGCTCACCCTCATGATACACCTTATGATATATATTGCCATCATCATCCTTATGGTCTCTCAATTTCAACTTGGGTTTGATGATGAACATATCTCCTATCTTCACCTCCATACCACTGGAAAGTGCCATCATCGTCTCATCCTTGATAGACTGGATGGCTGCCAGAAACTGAGGAGTAGCCATCTGGTAATGCTGACGCATACCATCACGCATATTCTTTAAATCATACACATCCCTATATACAAACTGAGGATGAATCAAATACTTGCCAGTCTCATCTTTCATCGGAGATCGGTGCTCTATATAACCTATCGGTCCTGTAGCTCTTGGCATAATCTTTCATATTTTATAAAGTCTTGTGAAGAAGACTCCTGCGTGAAGTTCCTTACACGATGCAAAGATACGAAAAAATATCAAAACCCAAACAAAAAGATAGAGAAAATCATATATATAATAAGGTGTACGCACACAATTAGGCTACATGAACCTTTACGAAAAGTTAAAAGATTGTCTTTTTTCTGCTTTTTGTGCATTTTTTCTTTCTTTTTGTTGGTTATTTCAAGAAAAAGCTATATCTTTGCAAGCGCAAACAAGAAAAAAGAAATTTCAAACACAATAAAAGATAAAGATTATGAAAGCATCTGAAGTAATCGCGAATCTCCAAAGAAGATTCCCAAACGAGCCGGAGTACATCCAGGCTGTTAGTCAGGTTCTCGGTACTATCGAGGAAGAGTACAACAAGCACCCTGAGTTCGAGAAGGCAAACCTCATCGAGCGCCTCTGCATCCCAGACCGTATCATCCAGTTCCGTGTATCTTGGGTAGATGACAAGGGTAACGTACAGACTAACATGGGTTACCGCATTCAGCACAACAACGTAATCGGCCCTTACAAGGGAGGTCTTCGCTTCCACAAGTCTGTAAACTTGGGTATCCTGAAGTTCCTTGCTTTCGAGCAGACTTTCAAGAACTCTCTTACTACTCTCCCTATGGGTGGTGCAAAGGGTGGTTCTGACTTCTCTCCACGTGGCAAGAGCAACAACGAGGTGATGCGTTTCTGCCAGGCTTTCATGACTGAGCTTTACCGTCACATGGGTCCAGACGAGGATGTTCCTGCTGGCGATATCGGTGTAGGCGGCCGTGAGGTAGGTTACCTCTTCGGTATGTACAAGAAGTTGACTCACCAGTTCCAGGGTGTCTTGACCGGTAAGGGTCAGGAGTTCGGTGGTTCTCTCATCCGTCCTGAGGCTACTGGTTACGGTAACGTTTACTTCCTCTGCAACATGCTCGCTACCAAGGGCATCGACATCAAGGGCAAGACTGTATTGGTTTCTGGTTCAGGTAACGTTGCCCAGTACACTATGGAGAAGTTGCTCCAGTTGGGTGCTAAGCCTGTTACATGTTCAGACTCTGATGGTTACATCTACGATCCAGACGGTATCGACCGCGAGAAGCTCGACTACATCATGGAGCTCAAGAACGTAGAGCGTGGCCGTATCAAGGAATATGCTGAGAAATATGGTGTAAAATATGTTGCGGGTGCTAAGCCTTGGTTTGAGAAGGCTGACATCGCACTGCCATCTGCTACTCAGAACGAGATCAACGAGGAGGCTGCCAAGGCTCTCATCGCAAACGGTGTATTCGCTGTAAGCGAGGGTGCTAACATGCCTACTACTCCAGAGGCTATCAAGGTGTTCCAGGATGCCAAGATCCTCTACGCTCCAGGTAAGGCTGCCAACGCTGGTGGTGTGGCTGTTTCTGGTCTTGAGATGAGCCAGAACTCTGAGCGCCTGAAGTGGTCACGCGAGGAGGTTGACGCAAAGCTCCACGACATCATGAACGATATCCACGCTAACTGCGTGAAGTACGGTACTGAGAACGATGGTTACGTAAACTACGTAAAGGGTGCTAACGTAGCCGGATTCCTGAAGGTAGCTAAGGCTATGATGGCTCAGGGTATCGTATAAAAAAGATAAAAATCGTAAAAAGATAAAAGGATTTAATCATTTATTAGTTATTAATAGAAGCGGCGGGCTCGTGAGAGTCCGCCGTTTTGCTATTGTCCTGAATCCAAATTCGGAAACGGGTGCCGAAAAAAATGAATGTATTCTAAATGAATCAGACCGGAGTATCTTCCGGATTCTCCTTGAAGAGATCTTCTGCCTGTGGAAGTTCATCTTCATCAAACCACTGTGCGAGCTTGTCGTGAGCCTTCTGCTTCGCATCCTCAGAAACATCTCCCCATACCTTATGAAGCACGAAGATGAGCACTGCCAGGTCGTCGCTCAGTCCCGCTATCGGAATGGCATCGGGAATCACATCGAGCGGACTGATGAGGTAGCCCAGGGCGCCGATAATCATCGCCTTGTCCTTGAGCGCAACCTTGTCACTCTCCAGCGTATAATAGAGAATGAGAGCTGCATAAACCATCTTGGCACCTGCACGCTTTGCCACGTGCGAAATCTTCTCGACAAATGCACTCTGAGTGAATTTGTCCTTATAAGCCATAAAATCAGGTAAATTCATATCTTCAATGCTTTAAAGTTATTATCTTTTTTCATAGAAGAGTACTGCCTTGATAAAGGTCTCCATCTTCGTTTCCTTGTGCTTGTTCACACGGTAGAGGATCACCATCTGGAGCAATGCCTTGCAGAAGCAGGCGAGCAGCAGACCGATGATGATGGCGATGATGGTGGTCATCGCCTTGCCGTTCTCATAGATAGGCGACTTATCTGGGAAGCAGGAAAGGATCAATACGGGGATGACGGTGATGAAACCGCCCACCGTGAGCTGCGTGCGCTTGGAACCGCCCATATCGAGGATGGCCTGCTTATCGAAGAGATAGTCATCCAGCTCCATACGGGTAAGTCCATAGTTCTCCAACTTAGGGAAGTCGGGCTCATCGCCATACTTCTGCATCTTGTTGGTTACCTTGTGCTCAAAATCGTCTAATATCTGCTTTTCCGGTTCTCTAAGATTCATAATTGCTGGTTATTTTTAAATGGTTTGAAACACCGCATCCTACATTACATTGACAGGTATATATGTCTCCATACCTTATTATATATATATGATGCAGAAAGAACTAAAAGAAAGAAAGCAGTGCTCCTATAAGCCGAGTTCTGTACCCATACCGTCGGAAACGATACGGGTGCCTGTCATTTATCTAGTCCCAGAGTCACCCCTGGGCTCAAGCACTCTACCCTCCGCAGCAGCCCGAAGGCAATCGGACGAGCCGCCCTCAATCTGCGGTTTACATGAGCTTACAGCTCCCAGATGGCACAGCCTGGCGATCACCCGCCAGCTGGTGGTCTCTTACACCACCTTCTCACCCTTACCCGACACTAAACCACGATGCCCTGCCGGAGCCTGACTTCGCTACGGAATAAGTTTCGGGCGGTAATTTTCTTCTACCGACACCTACTGTCACCAATAGCTTCTATTTTCGGAAGTGGGATGCCCTACGCTGCCCGGACTTTCCTCTCGCACCCCCCAGTAGAGAATGCCAGCGACAAGCCGGAGCACTGCTTTCGAAATGCAAAGATAGCAAAAAAGTTCGACTTAACCGCCAATTTCTCTGAGTTTTTAAACTCTTTTCGCTTTTTGGGGATGATTTTACGGCTTTCTCATCCCGAAAGACTGACATTCCAGTCATCTTTTTCTCTTGTTTCGTTCACATTCGTTTGCATATCAAGAAGTTTTAATTTCATATACAAAACTATCATTTTTCAGAAAAGTAGCAAATAATTGTAAAAATAGGGCTATTCTTGTTTAAGAGCCGTTAAAGTGTTAATTTTAAATGTTAAAACGGAATAAAAAATGGCTCAAAGTTATACGTATATCAAAAAATGACTCTATATTTGCAACCGAAAAGCTGAGGCAAGAAGCTGACAGATTTGGCAGACCCGAGGGATTTGGCATAGATTTGGCTGATGGCTAGGCGTAACAATAAAAAAGGAAATAATAATAAAAAGGATATTAAACATGAAAAAGGTAACTAATTATGTAATGGCAGTGCTATGCGTAGGTTCGCTAGCATTCTCAACAGGTGCTTTCATGAAGGTGAACGCTTCACCAGCAGTAACAGCAACAGCACCAGGTCAACCAGTTGATCTCACTTACGCAGCAGAGAAGGCTCTGCCAGCCGTGGTACATATCAAATACGTACAGAACTCGAAGGTGAAGACCGTAGATGTTCAGAGCGACCCATTCGGAGGCTTCTTCGACCCATTCGGATTCTTCGGCAATCCAGGAGGTCAGGGCGGCACACGCAAGCAGCAGGTGCAGACTCCTAAGAGAGAGGCTACAGGTTCGGGCGTAATCATCAGCTCAGACGGATACATCGTAACCAACAACCACGTGGTGGAAGGCGCAGATGAGCTGACCGTGACCCTGAACGACAACCGCGAGTACTCTGCACGCATCATCGGTACCGACAAGAGCACCGACCTCGCCCTCATCAAGGTGGATGGCAAGAACCTGCCTACCCTGCCTATCGCCAACAGCGACAATGTGAAGGTGGGCGAATGGGTCATCGCAGTGGGCAATCCATTCGGACTCAACAATACCGTTACCGCAGGTATCATCTCTGCCAAGGCACGTTCGCTCGGCGCCAACGGCGTGGAGAGCTTCATCCAGACCGATGCTGCCATCAACGCAGGTAACTCAGGCGGTGCACTCGTCAACACCCAGGGTGAGCTGGTGGGCATCAACGCCATGCTCTACTCCCAGACCGGTTCCTACTCAGGCTACGGCTTCGCCATTCCTACCTCTATCATGAACAAGGTGGTGGATGACCTGAAGAAGTACGGAAGCGTACAGCGCGTGATGCTGAGCATCCAGGGTAGCGACGTGCTCAACTACATCAACGCCCAGAAGGAAAACGGCAAGGACGTGAACCTGGGAACCAACGAGGGTGTCTATATCGCCAAGGTAGATGAAGACGGCAACGGTGCTGCTGCCGGACTGAAGGAAGGCGACGTGATTACCAAGGTAGATGGCAAGAAGGTGACCAAGATGGCAGAACTGCAGGAGTCGCTCAACGGCAAGCGCCCTGGCGACAAGATGAGCATCACCTACCTGCGCAACAAGAAGGAGACCACCAAGACCATCACCCTGAAGAATGCCCAGGGCAACACCTCAGTAATCAAGAGCGCAGACCTCGACGTGCTCGGCGGAACCTTCCGTCCTGTTACAGAGAGCCAGAAGAACCAGCTCAGCATCAAGTATGGTGTAGAGGTGATGAAGGTGAACAGCGGTGCCCTGAAGGATGCCGGCATTTCACGCGGATTCATCATCCAGCGCATCAACGACAGCAACATCACATCGCTCGACGACCTGCAGAAGGCTGTGAAGAGTGCTTCTACCAGCAAGGATCCTGTGCTCTACATCCAGGGAGTATGGCCTACAGGCAAGAAGGCTTACTTCGCTGTTCCACTGCAGAAGGACTAATCGGCTGAGGGGCGTCTATCACCGGATGAACCGGCTGAAGTTCCTAAGAAAAGAGAACTTAATCCCCTCTGAAAAGAGAACTCAGCCCCTCTGAAAAGAGAAAAAATGACAAAATAGCAGGTATTTTGAAAAATATCTGCTATTTTTTTTGTTTTTCCAAACAAAAAGTGTACTTTTGCATCTACAAAATTAAATTGCTACCATGAGACAACTGAAAATTTTAAAGTCTATAACGAATCGCGAAAGCGCATCGTTGGACAAATATCTCCAAGAAATTGGACACGAGGAGCTCCTGACAACCGACGAGGAAGTGGAACTCGCTCAGCGCATAAGAAAAGGGGACAAGAGAGCCCTGGAGAGATTGACCAAAGCCAACCTGAGATTCGTGGTATCTGTTGCCAAGCAATATCAGAATCAGGGACTCAGTTTACCTGACCTTATCAACGAAGGAAACGTTGGGCTTATCAAAGCTGCAGAAAAATTTGATGAGACACGCGGCTTCAAGTTCATCTCGTATGCCGTTTGGTGGATCAGACAGAGCATTCTGCAAGCTATAGCTGAGCAGAGCAGACTGGTACGCCTCCCCCTCAACCAGGTGGGTAGCGTCAACAAGATAACAAGGGAACTCAACAAGTTCGAGCAGGAACACGAGCGCAAGCCGAGCGTGGATGAGATTGCCGAGCGTGTGGATTTGCCCGAAGACAAGATTGCAGATGCCATGAAGGCGAACTCACGCCACGTGAGCATGGATGCACCTATCGCCGACGGCGAGGACAGCAGCATGATCGACTTCCTGGCTGGCGACTCATCCAATACCGACAAGGAACTCGCCATAGAATCGCTCAAGGCTGAGGTAAGCCGCATACTGAAGCTGCTCACCGACAAGGAGCAGAAGGTGCTGAGAGCATTCTTCGGAATAGACGGCTCGCCGGAAATGACCCTGGATGAGATAGGTGAAAAGTACAACCTGACGAGGGAGCGTGTAAGGCAGATCAAGGAGAAAGCCCTGCGCCGACTCAGACACAACACGAAGAATAAACTGCTGAAATCCTATCTGGGACAGTAAGCGCAAAACATAAGTATAGAAAAGAATAAATGAAAGTTTTAAAAATCGCATTAGCACTGGCTATCGCAGCCATCTCTTCATTCACGGCTCACGCCAAGAATGATCCGACAACTGCATATATGTTCGGTTTCGCATCGTCGTTCAGCGACTCTACGGTGTATATGACCAGCGTGCAGAGAGTTGATTCAGTATATCTGACTCACAAGAAGCTCTTCCTGGACAACAGAGAGAACTACTCCCTGCAGCTGAAGGAATACCTGGAGTCGATCGGTGCACCCAAGAGAACCTGCATCGTGATCTTCGACCGCAACTTCAAGAAGGCGGAGAAGAAATGGACCAAGCTGCACGACCGTTACACCAAGCAGGCGAAGGCAAAGCGCCTGAAGAACGGCGAGAAGCCGAAGGACCTCCCTACTCCATGGCAGATGAAGAACATCGACGAGAGCAAGTTCATGTTCAAGGCGGTAGAGCCAAGCGACATGGAGGAGCCAAAGACCAAGGCTGAAAGAAAGGCTGAAAAGAAGGAGGCAAAGGCTCAGCTGAAGCAGAAGAAAGCTGAAGTGAAGAGCCAGCTGAAGCAGAGAAAAGCCGAAGTGAAGCAGAAGAAGGCGGAACTGAAGCAGAAAAAGGCGGAAGCCAAGAAAAAAGCTGAAGCATAAAGAAAAGAAGTTTTTAAAAAATATTTAGTAGTTAATACCTATAATTTTTTAGGGCGTCAGCGGTACTAGATTACCGCTGAATGTTAGTAGTTTAGTTCAGCCCCTAGGAAGTTGTGAAATCTCCAAAAGGGCAAAAGCCCCCGGAAGTTGTGAAACCTCCGGGGGCTTTTTTTTATAGGAATAAACCTGATGTCTTTATTTCATTTTATCCTTAAACCAGTTGGTAATCTGGCGCAGGAGATGATTGCGGGTGTTACCTCCCGAAATGCCGTGGTTGCGGTTGGTGTACCAAAGCTCCTTGAAATCCTTGTCTGCCTGAACCAATGCCTCTGAATACTCGAAGGTGTTCTGTGGATGAACATTGTCATCTGCCAGTCCATGGCAGATAAGCAAGGCACCATGCTGCTTGTCGGCACGCTCGATTGGGTTTACCTTGTAACCCTCCTCGTTCTCCTGAGGAGTACGCATGTAACGCTCGGTATAGACCGTATCATAGAAGCGGTAGCAGGTAGGAGGCGCAACAGCCACACCAGCCTTGAACACAGGGCGGCCTTCGCTCATACTCATCAGGGTATTGAAACCACCATAGCTCCATCCCCAGATACCGATGTTGTCCTTATCCACGTATGGCAGACTGCCCATATAGAGCGCTGTCTCCACCTGATCCTTTGACTCCAGGTCGCCGAGGCGCAGATAGGTACACTTCTCGAACTCAGCACCACGGGCACCGGTTCCACGGCCATCTACACAAGCCACGATGAATCCCTCCTGAGCCAGATAGTAATCGAAGGCTCCACCGGAACCCATGCTTCCCGTGCTCCAGGAATTGAGCACCTGCTGACTGCCCGGACCGGAATACTGGAAGAGGATGACCGGATACTTCTTGCTGGCATCGAAATCTACCGGCTTCACCATCCATCCGTCGAGCTTCACGCCCTCTGATGTTGTGAAGGTGAAGGTCTCGCGCTTGCCCCAGTTATACTGCTTGGTCTTCTCCAACAGCTTCTTGTTGTCCTCCAGGGTCTTGATCACCTTACCCTTGTTGTTGCGTACGGTGTAAACGTATGGATGGCTGTAGCTGCTCCAGTTGTTCACGAAATAGCGGTAATCGCCTGAGAAGTAAGCCGAGTTGGAACCCTCCTCAGAAGTGAGTCGCTCCACCTTGCCGTTCTTGTGAGCCACATAAACCTGGCGGTCGTGTGCATTGAGCATGGCTGCCTGGAAATAGATGTCGCCGGTCTTCTCATCCATGCCGTAGATGGCGGTAACATCGTAGTTGCCCTTCTCTACCTGGCGGATCAGCTTGCCTTTCATATCATAGAGATAAAGGTGCATGTAGCCGTCGCGGTCGCTAGGGAGCAGGATGTTCTTCTTGCCCACGATGCTGTTCTCCATCACCTCTTCCTTGATGAACTTAGGCACGCTTTCCTGGATGATCTGCTTGCTCTTGCCGGTGAATGGATTCACGGAATAGAGGCGCATATCGTCCTGGTGGCGGTTCATCGTATAGACGATGAGACTGTTGGCGTCTGGAGTGGTCTTGATGCGAGGATAGTAGCCGTCTGCATCTACCGGAACATCCAGTGCGAGGGTCTTGCCCGTCTTCATATCGTAGCTCCAGAGGCTCACCTTGGAGTTGTCCTGTCCTGCCTTAGGATACTTGTAGGAATACTCTCCCGGATAATCGTGAAACTCGCTGCGGGTAGGCTTGGCGCCTTCGAAGAGCTGGAGGGAATAGGTCTTCACGTGGCTTTCGTCGAAACGGATCCAGCCGAGTGAGGTTCCGTCAGCATTCCAGGCGAAGGCACGGTTGAAGGCAAACTCCTCCTCATATACCCAGTCGGGAATACCATTGATCACTTCATTGAACTTTCCGTCCTTGGTAACCTGCACTTCCTTCTCGCCATCGGTTACGAAGATGTTGTTGTCCTTGACGAAGGCGATGTGGCGTGAATCCGGCGACCAGGTAGCCACCTGCTGGTTCTCGCCCTCAGAAAGCTTCTTGATGGTCTTGCGGGCAATATCATAGATGAAGTACTCAGCCTTGAACGAACGGCGATACACCGCCTTGCTCTTGGTGAAGACGAGCATCTTCTTGCCATCCGGGCTCATCACGTAGCCCTCTACCGACTTCATCGGAGCCTTGGCAGCCTCTACGTCGAAGAGCACAGCCACCTGCTTGCCAGTCTTGAAAGAATAACTTACTACCTGCTTGCCATCAGAACTGATGGAAGCATAGAGATCGGTACCCTCAATAGGGTTGATTCCTGTAACGTATGAGGCAGAGAATGCACCTGAAGTAATCGACTTCAAATCGAGCTTCTCAGCTGCCTGCATTACTGATACCATCATCATCGTTGCAACAAAAATTGAAAATCTTTTCATGTATTGTATTGAATGCTTTTGTTTTTCCTGCTTCATCCAGCACCAGACTAATCCTTATCCGATTAGTCCTTATCCTGCTGATTAGTCCTTATGCAGCGCTTCGATAGGCGAATAGTCCTCGTCTTCCAGCAGTTCCTTGACTGTGATTTTCGGATTGCGCTTCACATAAGCCTGGATGGTCTTCACATACTTGGTGTCCAGGATATCCTTACCCAACGCCTTGTTCACGGTCCACATGATCTTGCCCATGTGCAGGTCGCGGTCCAGCTGCGGACGGGTATCGAAATCCTTCATCGGATAGATGCTCAGCAGATAGAAGGTGAGGCAGTCGGGCACGATATACTCGCGCTGCATGGTAGCACGCTGCTGGGCTGTATAGAATTTCTTGTAGAGCGGATATTCCGGACCCAGATACTTATCCAGTGAAATACCTACCGAATGCTCACCTACCACGATGCTCTGGTCGAGCGCACCAATCTGGGCATAGAAGTATGGCTGCTGAAGCTCAGGCAGCCAGTCGTGCAGACGGCCGAACGACTTCTTCAGCTGCTCGTTGATGTCGTCCATGTTCGCATACATGGCCTCAGCATCTGCGATAAGCGACTGGAGGGTGGAATCCTGATAGAACATCAGGAAACGGTTGCTGATGTTGGCGTCGGTAATGGTGCCAAGCTGCAGCATCTTCTCTATCAGTGTTCGGGTTTCTATCGGATAGTCGGTATTCATCTGCTGAAGGGCAGAGAAATCACCGGTGGTAAGGTATCTGCTTTGCAGACGGTCGTAGCGCTGCACCGTTAAAGGGACAGCGTCAGCCTCCTCGTTCGGCTTGAACTTGAACTCGCAGGCCGAACAGAGCATGATAAATGCTAATATGACGATATAATCAAATATTCTTTTCACGTAATTTTAAAGTCTTCTGGTTACGACTGCAAAAATACTAAAAAATATTTAAATTACCAAGCAAAATCTCAAAAAAATAATAAAAAACAGCCAATAGCGAGCAAAATGCTAACACTTTTACTCACTATTGGCTATCTGTGCAATATTCTGTCGCTTATTGAGGAGTCAAGGAGTTAGCTCCCTACTATCGAATCGTGCAGTCCGAAAAGAGTTTCTTGCCCCTGGCGTAATACTGCCAGAGGATGGAGCAATCGAAAACCTGCGGTATCTTTTCCTCCACTCTATTCTCCTGAATTTTCTTGCGATCTTCATCGAAATCGTGCTTCCATGCCTGGAAAGCCCTGCGCGCCTTGAAGATTGCCTTGAAGTCGCCCAGGTTGCGTTTCAGGATCAGCATCACGAAAGCAGCCAAATAATCCAGAAACCATCTCACTCTCATAACATGAGATAATTCTTTATCGCTCAGATTCTTATAGAGCATCGTTAGATTGTTTCTGAAATTCAGGAAAGTCTTCATCGGATTACTCTTCGGCAAGGTTCCACCACCCACGTGATAGACTTCACTCTCCGGAATGCAGTAGATCTTCCTGCCCATCAGGCGCAATCGCCAGCAGAGATCTATCTCCTCGTTATGGGCAAAGAAGCGGCCATCCAGTCCGCCTGCCTCCCAGTAATCCTTGGCACGGATCATCATGCAGGCACCCGTAGCCCAGAGCACCTCCTGCTGGTAATCATACTGTCCGTTGTCGCGTTCCACGGTCTCGAAGATGCGGCCGCGGCAAAACGGATAGCCGAACTTGTCGAGGAAACCTCCGCAGGCTCCCGCATACTCAAACATATCCTTGTCGTATTCCGCCAGGAGCTTAGGCTGGCAGGCTGCCACCTGGGGATGGCTGTCCATGAACTCGATGAGCGGAGTGAGCCAGTGATGAGCCACCTCCACATCGCTGTTCAGGAGAACATAATATTCTGCCTCTATCTGCTCCAGCGCACGGTTGTAGCCCTCGGCAAAGCCGAAGTTCTGTTCCAGAACGATGGTCTTGACGTGGGGAAACTGAGTCTCCAGGAGAAGCATTGACTGGTCTGACGAATTGTTGTCAGCCACCCATATCTCAGCATCCTGCCGTGAATACTCCACGACATTAGGCAGATACTTGGCAAGCATCTTCTGCCCATTCCAGTTTAATATTACGATTGCAACTTTAGCCATATTTTACTGTAAACTCTTTAACTTATTATTCAGGAGATTGGTAAACTCATAGTTCTTGAGTCCCCATTTCGGTGCGACAAGCAGTTCCTTAGGTGACTGGCTGACGAACCGCTCCAGCACCAGGTCCTTTCTCAAGAGCCGGATGTATTTTACGATGACATCGATGTATTCCTCTACCGTATAGACGTGGAAGGGATGCTCTGCATACTCCTGTGCCAGGCGGGTTCCCTTGATGATCTGCATCTGGTGAATCTTCAGGATGTCGATGGGAAGGGAAGAGATGATGGGCGCCTGACGGAGGCTCTCTGCCGCATCCTCACCCGGCAAGCCGATGATGATGTGGGCACCCGTGAGGATTCCCCTGGCGTGGGTTCGCTCCACCGCATCCCGGCAGCAGGCGAAATCATGACCACGGTTGATGCGCTTCAGGGTCTCATCGTTGGCACTCTCAATGCCATACTCCACCAGCACGAAGGTGCGCCGGTTCAACGCCTCGAGATAATCCAGCAATTCATCGCTCACGCAATCAGGACGGGTTCCTATCACGATTCCTACCACATCCTCTACCTGCAGCGCCTCCTCGTACATCTGACGGAGAAGTTCCACTTTGGCGTAGGTATTGGTATAAGCCTGGAAATAAGCCAGATACTTCATATCCGGATACTTCCTGCTGAAGAAGGCCTTGCCCTCCTCCAACTGCTCCGTTATCGACTTCCTGCGGTCGCAATAGCTGGGATTGAACGTACGGTTGTCGCAGTACGTGCATCCTCCGCTCGAGATTCTTCCATCCCTGTTAGGACAGGAGAATCCTGCATCTATCGAAATCTTCTGAACCCGGAAGTCAGGAAACCGCTTCCGAATCCAGGAGCCAAAATCATTGTAGTACATTGAACTTTGAGGTTTGAACTTTGAACTTTATGATCAGCCTTTACTTTGAGCTATCAAATCAATTCTGCCTTCAATGCCGTCTTGTCGTGATTGAAACCACCCAGACGAACCTTGATGAGCTGATTGTCGTATTCCTCCTTGGCGAGAGCAGGCGAAAGTTCCACACGAACATAGTTTTTGGTGAAACCATGCATTGCCTTGCCTCTTGGCGCCTTCTCGAAGAGCACCTCAGCCTCGGTACCGATGTACTGGGCATAGAACTCCTGAGTCTTCTGGTCGCTCAACTCAAGGAGACGCTTGGAGCGCAGCTTCTTCTCCTTCTCATCTACCACGTATGGAATCTTCAAGGCTGCGGTTCCAGGACGCTCGGAGTATGGGAACACGTGGAGCTGCGTAACAGGCAGGCTCTTCAGGAACTCATAGCACTCCTCAAAGCACTCCGGAGTTTCACCACGACAGCCCACCATCACATCTACGCCGATAAACGCATCAGGCATCTTCTCCTTGATCAGGTTCACCTTGTGGGCGAAGAGCGCCTTGTCGTAACGGCGGTGCATCAGCTTGAGCACCTCGTCGCTTCCGCTCTGCAGCGGAATATGGAAGTGAGGCATGAAGGCACGGCTCTCGGCACAGTAGGCGATGAGGTCATCATCGCAGAGATCCGGCTCCAGACTGGAGATACGGTAACGCTTGATGCCTTCCACCTGGTCCATCGCCTTCACAAGGTCGAGGAACCGCTCGTGGGTGGTCTGTCCGAAATCACCGATGTTCACACCGGTAATCACGATTTCCTTGCCGCCCTCAGCTGCCGCCTGCTCACACTGAGCCACGAGCGATTCGATGCTTGGGTTGCGGGAATTGCCACGGGCGAAAGGAATGGTGCAATAGGTGCAGTAGTAGTTGCAACCATCCTGCACCTTCAGGAAGTAGCGGGTACGGTTGCCACGGGAGCATGAAGGCTGGAAGGTCTTGATTTCCTTGGTCTTCACGCTGTGGTGCTGATGAAGGGCAGAATCTGAAGACTCCAGGTTCTCGCCGGTGACAGGAAGTCCGTTTTCTACGGCAAACTTCTTGGCCCATGCATCGCTGAGATACTGAATCAAGTGAGCCTTCTCGTTGGCGCCCAACACCAGGTCAACACCTTCTATCTTGCTCACATTCTCCGACTCCAGCTGCGCGTAGCAACCGGTGACGATGACGAAGGCACCAGGATTCTGTCGCACCATACGATGGATAGCCTGACGGCACTTATGATCGGCAACTTCTGTTACCGAGCAAGTATTGATGAGACAAATGTCTGCTTTCTCCCCTTTCTGTGCCGTAATGACGCCCATATCTTCGAGCATCTTGCCGAAAGTGGAGGTTTCCGAGAAATTGAGTTTGCAGCCCAGCGTATAGTAGGCAGCCTTTTTGCCTTGGAAGGCACTTGAATCTATCATATATTTATCTTTTTCTAATATTTCTAAAAGGTAACCGAACTGAACTTTCACAAGTAAGCGCCATACGCCCTGAAAGGGCAGAAGCTCCTAGCCCAGGGCAGCGCCCTGGGTAATTACGGACGCAAACCTGTCGCCCTGTAAGGGCAAAAGCTTTCAAATATCAGACAATTAACAAAGCTTTTGCCCTTACAGGGCGCCTCGCAAATTGCTATTATACCCAGGGCGTTGCCCTGGGCTAGGAGCTTTTGGGCCTTCAGCCCGTACTTAAACCACAAGCGAAAGTTCAGCAACCTAAAAAAATGAAACATAGTCTCTATAAAACGAAAAAGCCGCTAGACCGAAGTCCAGCGGTTGTTTCTCTCATTTTTCGTTCGCAAGTAATTCTAAATTACTTAACTGAATCTGTAGCAGCAGCAGCTGTATCAACAGCAACTGAATCAGCAGCTGAATCAACTACAGCTGTGTCAGAATCAGCAGTAGCTGCTGTCTGAGCTGTTTTGTTACCACATGATGCGAAAGAGATAGCTGCGATAGCTACGAACATAAAAACTAATTTCTTCATTTTCTTTGCTTTTTAAATCTGTAAAACAATCATTCGTTTATTAAAACTGATGCAAAGGTAAGCATTTTTTTTATACGGCGAACTTTTTTTTGTGTTTTTTTTTAGGGGTATTTTGTAACAAAATCACAATCTATTGATATTCAGTCATTTACAAAGTGCTAACAAAAGTTAAAGTTTTTAGTGTGTCCGAAAACAGCCCGATTTTAACACTTTTCGGTGTTTTTTAGCGTAACAAAGGTGCGCGCCAACACCCCAGCAAAGACGAACTATATACATATAATAAGGTACGCGCGAGGAAGAAAGCAGAAACTTTTTCTAAGAAATCAAGCCTCAAAACTTGGCTGGCAGCAAACTTTTCTGTAACTTTGCACTCGAAAAAGATTCTTTGATAAACAGAAAAATGATACAGCTAAAAGAAAATCAGGGCATTCCCCGCAGCATTCTCCTGATGATGTCTATCATCGCAGGACTCACAGTAGCCAACTGCTACTACAACCAGCCGCTTCTCGAACTGATCCGCCACGATCTGGACATTACCGAGCAGAGCGCCAACCTCATCACCGTGATTACCCAGATAGGTTATGCGCTGGGACTGTTCTTTCTCATCCCTATGGGAGACATGTTTTCGCGCAAGAAACTCATCCTCGTGAATATGACCATCGCAACCTTGATGGCAATCGTGATGGCCGTGGCACAAAACGTATGGATGATCTGGGGAGCTTCCCTGCTCATAGGTGCCTGTTCCGTGATTCCTCAGTTCTTCATCCCGATAGCCGGACAGTTCTCCGCACCCGAGAACAAGAGCAGGAATATGGGCATTGTGCTCTCCGGACTGCTCACGGGTATTCTTGCCTCACGAGTAATCAGCGGTTACATCGGCGAATGGCTGGGATGGCGGGAGATGTTCTTCTTCGCCGCCCTCATCATGGTGGTCTGCATGGGAATCATGATACTGATGATGCCTGAGATGAAGCGCAACTATGTGGGTACTTACAGAGGACTGATGACTACCGTGGCTGAGATCTTCATCCTCCACCCTTCCATCCGCATCTACTCCATCCGTGCCGCCTTCGGTTTCGGAAGCATGATGGCGATCTGGTCGTGCCTCGCCTTCCATCTTGCCCAGCCTCCTTTCAATGCAGGCAGCGACATGGTGGGAATGCTCGGACTCTGCGGAATCATGGGAGCCGTGGCAGCCAGCAGCGTTGGAAAGCTGGTTCCAAGGTTCGGAATCCACAAGTTCAGCCTCTTCGGAGCAGCCATGCAGATCATCGCCTGGGTAATAGCCCTCCTTTTCGGCGACACCTACGCAGGACTAATCGCAGCCATCATCCTGGTAGATATCGGACTGCAATGTCAGCAGCTCAGCAATCAGAGCGGCTGCCTGCAGGAGATTCCGCAGGCTTCCAACCGCGCCAATACCATCTTCATGACGACCTATTTCATCGGTGGTTCACTCGGTACGTTCTGTGCCGGATACGTGTGGACCCAAGCCGACTGGCTGGGAGTCTGCATCGTAGGCATTTCCTTCGCCTTCATCTCCCTGATGATTTCACTGAGCAATAAGAAATAAGAAAAAGAGGATGTATTATAAGTCACATCCAATACGCCCTGAAAGGGCAGAAGCTCCTAGCCCAGGGTAGCACCCTGGGAAATATTGGCAAAAAGCAAAGTCGCCCTGAAAGGGCAAAAGCTTTGAAATTGAAAGCTTTTGCCCTTTCAGGGCGACTTTTTGTATTTGTTCTAAAACCCAGGGCGCTGCCCTGGGCTAGGAGCTTTTGGGCTTTCAGCCCGTCCTCGGTTGCCATTATCTGGACTTATGACACACCCTTCTTTTTACATTTTCTCCTCTCCATACATTTCTTTCCACCAGCTGCCATCATCCTGCAGCCACTTGGCAAACCATGCGAAGATGGTGTCCTGCCACTTGATGCGCTTTTCATAATCGATGATGTGGTGATCCTGACCATCTACCAGAACCATCGCCGTTGGACGACCGAGGAGTTTCAAAGCCGTATAGAGCTGGATGCTCTCTCCCACAGGCACATTGTTATCGGCTGTTCCATGCACGAAGAGCAATGGAGTATGAATCTTGTCAGCATTGTAGAGCGGACTCTGATCTACGAAGAGATGCTTGTTGGTCCAAGGATACTCGTTCGCCATGGAAACCTCGCTGTAGCTGTAGCCCCAATAGCCTTCGCCCCAATAGCTGGTATGGTCGCTGATGCCGGCATGAGAAATGGCTGCGGCAAAGAGATCGGTCTTGGTCTGAAGATACTGAGTCATGAAGCCACCGTAGCTGGCGCCGATACAACCTACCTTCTTGCGGTTTACGAAACTATGCTCATCGCAGAAAGCCTGGGTGCTGGAGATAATATCCTCAGCCACTCCCTCGCCGGCAGTATCCACATGGCGGGCAGAGAACTTCTGACCGAAACCGGTGGCTCCGCTTGGGTTCACGACCAGAACCACATAACCCATCGCTGCATAGACATGATGAGGATAGCGGCTCTGGAACATACGGGTGGTAGGACTGCAACCGCCATAGTAGTTCACCACCATCGGATACTTCTTGGAAGCATCGAAATGAGGTGGCAGATAGTAACGGCAGCAAAGGGTGTCGCCACGGGAATTCACGAAGTTCCAAGCCTTGCACTCGCCCAGCTCGATGTCTTTCAGCAGGCGGGCACTGAGATCATCTATGAGCAGCGACTTCTGTGCCTTGGTGCTCATCTTGTAGAGTCGGTCAGCATTGGATGCACTCTGTCCTGAGAACGCCATTTCCGGAGCAGCCGCTGCGATGGAGAAGCTCTTGATGTTCTCCTCTGGAGTCTTGAGCAAAGTAAACTTGCCAGACTTAGGGTTCAGCTGGAAGAGATGCATGCAGTCTTTATCCTCGGCTGTAAAGTAAATATTGCCATCCGCCTTACTCCAATCCACGCTCTGCACGTTAGGATTGAAATTCTTGGTCATCGGACGAACCTTCTTATCCGCCAGGTTCATCAGATAGAGCTGGGTGTCAACCATACTAGGAGTCTGTCCCTCCTCCACATTCTTTCCAATTCCATCGAAAGCCTCAGGCGAACCGGTAACGAGAATGCTCTTGCCGTCTGGCGAGAACTGGGCACTGTTCAGGAATTCACCCTTCTCTACCAGCGCCTCAACACTCATATCGTTCAGATCGAGACGATAGAGCGAGTTGAGAGTAGTAGGACGCTTGGTAAGGCGCTCCTCGCTCTTGCCGATGAGCAGATAGCGGGAATCTGCGGAAATATCGTTGAGATAAACATTATGGTAGCCGAAGGTAAGCGGCTGGAGAATGCCTGAAGCCAGATCATACTTAGCCAGATAGCTGCGGGTTCTCCATCCTGGCTGGCGGTCATCTGGTTCCTTTACATCGTACACCTGAGGGTCCTTCTTTCTGCCTTCCTCATAGAGCGTATAGATGAGCGATTTCTCATCTGGAGTAAACTGGAACCATCCCTCCGGAATGTTTGCCGCCAACACCTCTCGCTCCATATTCATCGGATTGATGGTAATCAGCTGAACTTCGCCATCAGCCTTTCCTTCGCCGGCAATGGAACTGTCGCTCGCCTTCTCGGTAAAATACAGTTTGTTGGTACGAGGCATCCATCTTACACTTTCCTCAAAAGAAGCAACCACCTTGTTGGTCTGACAGTTTCTCAATTCATTGATGCTATGGTTCTTACCCTGACGATCCACCCAAGTCTTGCTCACGATCATGAACTTGCCGTTTGGCGACATCTGAACGCTCGCATAGTTAGGCATGCAGATTACATCATATATATTAAAGGTACGCTTGGTGCTGACAGAAGATTCGCCCACGCTCAGCTGCTTGCCGTCTGCCGCAGTAATGCTGATCTTGAAATCCTGATCAGCTTTCTTTTCTGAAGAAGATGATTTTTCTGATGCATTCTTTTCTGAAGCGGAAGCATCGGCTGATGAAGCGGTGAGGTACTTGATGACCACGGTATGGGTAGAAGGCATCAGGACAGTCTCTGCCTTATCGCCATTCACTTTCACCTGCTCTCCATCCACAAAGAGGCGATACTGCTTCAATCCCTTCACCTCGATGGTAGCCTGGGTACGGCTGGTATTTGATATGGTGAAAGAAGCCAGGTGAAGAGCATTCTGCCTGCTATCAGCCAGGAGCTGGGAAGCAGCCACCTCCTTACCATTATTCAATAAGGTAAACGAGAGCGGCGAGTCGAGCACATCCTCCATCGAGAATTTCTCACCCTTCACATTCACGCTATCCGCCATCCAAGGGGTAGCTACAGGATAAGGACCTGCATGTTTCAGCTTCTGCACTTCGATGGTCTCGGCAAAGGCAGAAAGCGATGTTCCGAGCGAAGCACAGAGTGCAGCACTAAACGTAAGAGCCCGGAGGCTCATTTTAGTTGATTTCATCATAACTGATTTATATTTTTATTCTATTGTTTATTCTATGATCATCCAAGAAACTCTGAATTTTCTATTTCGCTGCGAAATTACAAAATAAAGTCGAGATAAACGAATGAATGGCTTACATTTTATGCTTTTTACAAGGTTTCTGATAAATTTATGTTATTTCAATGTTAAGGACGGCTTTCAGAAAGTTATTGTTGGGTTAAACCCCTCCCGGTGTCATTGTCTTTACAAAAGAATCTGTTATCTTTGCATCGTCAAACAAACAAAAAGGCAAAAAGATAGTCAATAAACAAGGATATTCAAACACGAAGAATATGAATAAGAAAAATATGATTTTGATGAGCACTCTGCTCGTCTGCTCGCTCGAAAGTTTCGCGCAGAGCAATGCTGAGGTCACAGATTCCCTCTGGAAAGACGTGGATCTCAACGCTGTTACCGTGGTTGCATCCAAACCACTGGTAAAAATGGAGACCGACAAGATGACCTACAACGTGCAACAGGATGCTGACGCCAAGGCTTCTACCGTTCTCGACATGCTGCGCAAGGTGCCGATGGTTACCGTGGATGGACAGGATAACATTACCGTGAATGGTTCATCCAGCTTCAAGGTGTATGTGGATGGAAAACCCAACCCGATGTTCTCTGCCAACCCTTCGCAGATTTTCAAGGCAATGCCGGCTACCATGGTCAAGAACATTGAGGTAATCACCAATCCGGGAGCCAAGTATGATGCTGAAGGTACGGGAGGCGTGCTTAACATCGTACTCAACAAGCAAGCCGTGAACGGCGGCGGAGGCAACGACCTCAGCAATGGCTATAATGGCAACATCAGTGCTGCTGCCGGCAACCAGACGCAGCGCATCTCCGCCTTCATCAGCGGTCAGCAGGGCAAGCTTACCTACAGTGCCAACGGAATGTACAATCATCAGCGCATGGATGGAACCACCATCTCCTTCGACCGAATCCAGAAAGATGGAAGCACGATGAACTACTATCAGAATTCGGATATGAAGCAGCCCTTCTCCATGGGCAACATTAGTCTGAGCTACGAACTCGATTCGCTGAGCAACATCAGCGCCACGGCTGGTCTGACCACCTTCAACCAGAAGATTACGGGTCACCCTCTCACGAAGATGGCAGGCGGAATCTACGGCGAAGGATTCGAATACGGCAATGAGATGAAGCAGGATATGGGCAACACCTCCTTCAACGGAAGTCTCGATTATCAGCGATTCTTCAACAAGGAGCGTACGAACAATCTCATCCTCAGCTATCTCTTCAGTACCAACCCTTCTCACACCGACGACTATACATTCTACGACAATATCAGTCATGTGACGACTCTCCAGCTCAACGACCTGCTCTCGAAGAGCAAGACACGCGGAACGGAGCATACATTCCAGGCAGACTTCACCCATTCGCTCAGCGCCACCCAGCGTCTGAACTTCGGAGCCAAGTATATTGCCCGCATCAACAAGAGCGATTCCCGATACTACGACGTAGCAGCTGACAAAAGCGAAACGCTGAATCCTGCCAACAGTATGGAGTATAAGAACACCCAGAACATCCTGGCTGCCTATGCTGAATGGAAAGGAAACTTCGGAAAGATTGGAACCATGCTGGGAACCCGATACGAACAGACCTGGGAGAAAGTGAAATTCGAGCAGGGCAAGGGCGACAACTTCGACAAAAACTATGGTAATTTCGTGCCGAGCGCCAGCCTCTCCTACAGCATCACTCCAGGAGTGAATCTCGGCGTGAACTACAGCATGAGAATCACCCGTCCGGGAATCACCTATCTCAACCCGTATGTAGATCGCAGTAATCCTACCGCCATCAGCTATGGTAATACAGACCTCGACGTGGTGAAGTCGCATCAGTTGAACATGGTGTTCAATTATTACAACCCTAGATTCATCCTGAGCACGACTCTGGGCTATGGATTCTGCAACAACCAGATAGAGCAGTATTCATTCATCGATGCAGACAACCTGCTCAACACCACCTACGGCAATGTTTCGAAGACTCGCAACGCCAGTCTGAATGTCTTTGCCAACTGGCTGGTGTTCAAGAAGACGAGACTGATGCTGAACGAGAGTCTTAGCTACAACGACCTGCGCAGCGAAATCCTGGGATGGAAGAACCATGGCTGGAACAGCAGTACGATGATCAATCTGCAACAGACTCTGCCTTGGGAACTACAATGGACGGTAGGAAGCATCATTCAGAGCAAGCAGCACACCCTGCAGGGCTATCAGAGCGGAATGGCTTTCTTCTACTCCACCCTCTCCAAATCCATCGTCAAGGATAAGCTGGACCTGAGTCTGATGTTTCTCACACCAACCGACGACAAGCTCAACATCAAGCAGAAGACCATGGGTTCTGACTATGTTCAGAATATGACGGTGAAGGTGCCTCTGCGCCAGATCAGTCTCACCCTTACCTGGAAATTCGGCAACACCAAGAAGCAATTCCAGCAGGCGAAATCCAACATCAAGAACGATTTCCAGGAAGAAAAACAGGGAATCCAGACGGGTGGAATGAATGGAAACTAACAAGCCCAGGAACCATCGGAAACATAGAATAGAATAATCAATACACTCTCTCGAACGAGTTGCAATGCATAAAAAAAGCATTCGCAACTCGTTTTTTAATGCTAGCTATTGTCTATTTGATTTCTTTTTTGTACTTTTGCATACAAAATATCACATAAAATCATAAAAGAATGAAGAAACAAACGCAAGCCATTCATTTGGAATACGAACGCCGCGATGCTTACGATTCGCTGAGCGTTCCAGTATATAACACCCTTGCCTACGAATTCGACAATGCTGCCGTGATGTCGGAAGCATTCACCGACAAAATCAAGGCACCTGATTACTCCCGTGTGGAGAATCCTACGGTAACCAACCTGGAGCGCCGAGTGGCAGCCCTCACCGATGCAGCCCACGCCACAGCCTTCAACTCAGGAATGGCGGCAATCAGCAATACTTTCATGTCCTTGGCAGCACAGGGCAAGAACATCGTTACTTCGAAGCATCTCTTCGGTAACACCTATGCGCTGCTCGTGGCTACTCTGCGCCGTTTTGGTGTAAAGGTACGCTTGCGCGATTTAACCAATATCAAGGAGGTACGTGAGGCCATCGACGATGACACCTGTTGCGTATTCCTGGAAATCCTGACCAACCCACAGTTGGAGGTTGCCGATCTGAAAGCCATTTCGGAAGTGGCTCACGAAAAGAATGTTCCGCTGGTAGTGGATTCTACCGTGATTCCGTTCACACAGTTCTCGGCTAAGAGTCTGGGAGTAGATATTGAGGTGGTTTCCAGCTCTAAATATGTAAGTGGTGGTGCTACTTCGCTCGGCGGTCTGGTCATCGACTACGGAACTCCTTACAACGGCGATTTCGCCAAGCGTCTCTATGGAGAAATGCTCTTCAACTTCGGCGCCTATATGACTCCACAGGTAGCTTATATGCAGACCATCGGACTCGAAACGCTCGATGCACGCTATCGTGTTCAAAGCGGCAATGCCCTGGAACTTGCCAAAAAACTGCGCACCCTGCCTCAGATTCAGTATGTAAACTATGTAGGTTTGGAGGATAATCCTTACCACGAATTGGCGCAGCGCCAGTTTGGCAAGACGGCGGGAGCCATGATCTGCATTGATTTGGAAAGCAAGGAAGCCTGCTTCAGTTTCCTCAACAATCTGAAGCTCATCCATCGTGCCACCAATCTCTTCGACAACCGTTCGCTCGCCATTCATCCGGCAAGCACCATCTTCGGTGCATTCTCCGAGAGTATGCGCAAGTCGATGGATGTAAAAGATACTACCATCCGCCTCAGCGTAGGTCTGGAGGATGTGGATGATCTCTTCGAAGACATCAAGCAGGCGGTTGATAATTTATAGTAAACTCAAGTTTCGCAAGTGGTTTAAGTACGGGCTGAAGGCCCAAAAGCTCATAGCCCAGGGCATCGCCCTGGGTATAATGGCAATCAGTAAGGCGCCCTGTAAGGGCAAAAGCTTTGTATATTGCCCGGCATTTAAAGTTAAAGATTAAAAAAATGTACGATTTCGATAAGATTATAGACCGTTCGGGCAGCGACGACCTGAAGCATGGCGCCCTGCTGCCCCGCTGGGGACGAGATGATCTGCTGCCACTCTGGGTAGCCGATATGGATTTCGAGACCCCATCTTTCATTACAGATGCCCTCAAGGCAAGATTGGAACACTCTCTTTTCGGCTACACCATGGAGCCGGAAGATTATCTGCCCAGCATCATCGACTGGGTGCATGACCATCACCAGTGGGATGTGAAGCGAGAGTGGATCCGCTTCATTCCAGGTATTGTAAAAGGTATCGGACTCGTGGTGAATGTCTTCACCCGTCCAGATGAAAAAGTCATCATCCAGCCACCCGTTTATCACCCATTCCGCCTCACTCCAGAGGGCAACGGCAGAGAGGTGGTCTTCAATCCGCTGAAGATGAAGGAGGATGGATATTACGAGATGGATTTCGAAAACCTGGAGAAAATCTATGATGAGAAGTGCAAGATCCTGATTCTCTGCAATCCTCATAATCCAGGCGGAATTACCTGGAGCAAGGAAACCCTGCAGCGACTTGCCGACTTCTGCTACGAACATCATCTGCTCGTTATCAGCGATGAGATTCATGCAGACATGGCTCTGTTCGGACACAAGCACATCCCATTTGCTTCGGTTTCCGACAAGGCGCGCAACATCAGCATCACCTTCCAGGCTCCTTCCAAGACCTTCAACATTGCAGGA
The DNA here is from genome assembly GCF_003473645.1 of Prevotella sp. AM23-5. Classification (NCBI taxonomy): domain Bacteria; kingdom Pseudomonadati; phylum Bacteroidota; class Bacteroidia; order Bacteroidales; family Prevotellaceae; genus Prevotella; species Prevotella sp. AM23-5. The sequence continues at coordinate 32,896 of NZ_QUCG01000029.1, forward strand.
ATCGTAAGCAGCTACGCCATCGTTCCAAACGAAGAAATCCGCAGGAAATTCTATCCTTGGCTGAGTGCCAACGAACTGGATGAGCCAACCCTCTTCGCTCCTATCGCCACCATCGCTGCTTTCCGCAAGGGTGAGGAATGGAGAAAGAAGATGCTTGCCTACATAGAAGACAACATCCGATTCGTAGAGGATTACTGCTGCGAGCACATTCCAGGCATTCGTCCGTTGCGCCCACAGGCTTCCTTCCTGGTCTGGCTCAACTGCCGAGACCTGCATCTCTCCCACGATGCGCTTCTCGATTTATTCATCGACAAGGCACACCTGGCACTGAATGATGGTGAAATGTTCGGTCCTGGCGGTGAGGGCTTCATGCGACTGAATGTTGCAACTCCTAGAAGCATTCTCAAGCAGGCTTTGCAACAGCTGGAAAAGGCTGTAGCCCAACTCTAGACCAGCCAAGAGAAGCTTTTGCCCTTACAGGGCGACAAGTTTAAATCCATTACAAAACCCAGGGCGAGTGCCCTGGGCTATGAGCTTCTGCCCTTTCAGGGCGTATGGGGCTTACCGACGAAAGTTCTATCAATCAATATAAAAAGATATAATGATTTAATGGTGAGAGGAAGACCTTTATTCCTCCTCCATTAAATCACGTACCAGTTTGATTTCGTAATAATCAATGCCGGTTCCCAATGCTTCCTTGATTTCGCTGAAATGCTCCATCTCGGGATGAGCCTCCATGAATTCACGGATTTTCTTTTCGTGGGCACTAGAAATCAACGCACGCAATCCCACCTTTCCTTCCTTTACGTATGAGGTAAGATGACCGATGATGGTGCCTTTGGTAAAACCACGTTCTGCAGCAATCTGATCCACAGTCATTCCCTGCTGATAAAGATTGAAACTCACCTCCTTGGTTGGAATCTTCGGTTCCTTCGACTCATTCGATTTCTTCTGCTTTCTGGCTTTTCTACCAGAAGCATAACCTGCACTTGAAGACGCGCCTTCGCCCATTTCATCCAGCAACATAAACTGCGCCTTCTTCTTCAGATAATCAGTCACCGTAAACACAGCGCTACGCTCGTATTTCAAAAGACGTTCCTTCAACTTCACATCCTCAGAAAAGACAGAGAAGCGGTCCTGGAACTGTTTCTTTGCTACCTTATTATCCGTATCGAGATTCGACTTTCTGATCAAATCGCTCAGAATACCTATCTTATCAAAGAAATACTCAGCACCCTTGTGAATACGCTCCTGCAGTTCTGCCTGAAGGATATCAGGATTCTGGGAAAGCATGCGGGTATATTGCAGACGGAACTTATCAGAAACACCTATCAGACTCTTCAGCACCACCTGCAACTTCTGATACTCGCTCACCACACGAGGATATTTGCTGTTGAAGAATTCTACCAGACAGCGCATCAGATGCTCGTAACTTCCGCTAATAGCATAGAAATCAAAAAGTTCGCCGATGCAGTGAAGCACGTATTGCTGCTCCAGATAGCTGATCTGCTCCTGGGTAGGCGCAGCAAGTTGACTGTTGAAAGCATCCACCGTCTGACTGCTGATGATGGCTCCACGAGACAGAGGCTGACTGAGCACCATTCCCTCCAAGGTCTTGCAGCGGCTCAAAGCCACGTAGGTCTGACCATGGGTAAAGGAATGGGAAGCATCGATGATGGCGTGTTCGAAGGTAAGGCCCTGACTCTTGTGGATGGTAATCGCCCAAGCCAGGCGCAAAGGATACTGTCGGAACTTGCCCTCTACCGTCTCCTCTATCTCCTTGGTCTCCTCATTGATCGTATATTTCGCATTCACCCACTCCATCTTCTCCAGCTCAAACTCCTCATCAGAATCCTTGCTGCGCACGATGATCTTATCTCCTTCTTCATCGGGTTTCACACCGATAACCTCACCAATCATACCATTATAGAAGCGGTGCTGCGGGTCGTTCTTGATAAACATCACCTGTGCTCCGGGCTTCAGAGTAAGCATGAAATCTGCCGGATAAGATGATTCCGGGAAGTTATCCTCCACCTCTGCCGTATAGGAAAATGCCCTGAATGGCAAGGCGGCAAGCTGCTGCTCATTGATTTGCTGGGCTGGCGCATTATGAGTGGTCAGGCGGATAAAGTTACTGTTCTTCGGCGGTTCGAAATTAGGGATAAAACGCTGGTTCAATGCCTGCAAGGTAGCATCCGAAGCCCTGTTCTCCCTAATCTGGTTGAGCAGGGAGATAAACTGCTCGTCCTGCTGGCGATAAACCTTCTTGAGCTCTACGGTAAGATAGCCCACCTGCTTCAGCGCATTGCTGCTGAAGAAGAAAGGAGTATCGTAATGCTCTTTCAGAAGCTGTTCCTCCTGTGCCGTAACCACTGGTGCCAACTGCTGCAGATCGCCTATCATCAGGAGCTGCACACCGCCGAAAGGAAGGTCGTGACGCTTGCGGTACTGACGAAGCACGGAGTCGATGGCGTCGAGCAAATCGCTGCGTACCATACTGATTTCATCGATGACCAGCAGGTCGATGCTTCGGATGATGTTTCGCTTGAGTTTGCTGAACTGATAGCGTTTCTGTTCGCCACTTCCGAAGGTTGTACCCGGAATGTATGGCGAAAAAGGAAGCTGGAAGAACGAATGAATGGTCATTCCTCCGGCGTTGATGGCGGCAATACCTGTTGGGGCAAGCACAACCATTCGTTTAGGCGACTTCTCCTTGAGCTGTTTCAAGAAGGTCGTTTTACCTGTGCCTGCCTTGCCCGTAAGGAAGAGGTTAGCGCTGGTCTTTTCTATGATGTTCCATGCCAGGATGGATTCTTCGTTCATTTCCATTAGCTTCGTTTTTTAGATTTCTTCCACGATCTCGTTCATTTCCTTGCGCTTCTTCTCGGTATGAGGACAATCCTCAGCAATATGACCGAGAGGGATGATCACTACAGCCTCGAAACCTTCGCGAGGGAAAAACTGCTGCATCTTGTCTGTATCATAATTGCAGACCCAGCAGGTGCCCAGACCTCTTTCGGTGGCAGCCAGACAGAGGTGCTCGGCAGCTATTGCCACATCAATATCTCCATGAGGCTTCTCATCGTATCTGCGAACCCAGTTCTCATTCACATTCTTCATTCCCACAATATACATTGGGGCTGTCTTGAACCACTCACGGTCGTAGCACTCCTGGAGTTTCTCCTTAGCCTCATCCGAGCGGACGATGAGCCAATGCCAAGGCTGTCTGTTCACTGCCGATGGAGCCAGTCGCACACACGCCATGATGTAATCCACATCCTCCTGACTTACTGCCTCGGAGGTAAACTTGCGAGCCGAGAAACGCTCTTGGCTCAATGCCAACATATTTTTCATACCATTTCGTTTTTATCTTATTAATATAAGGCAAAATTACAAAAAATCCCCGAAAAGCCCAAGCCTTTCGGGGATTTTCCTTCTTATCCTCCTATGATTTTCAGGAATTTCCTACTTTTCATAGGATTTCATTCTTCAGCAAGCTGATTATCTCAAGAACAACATTGAGTTGGCATTAATGCCACCTGCATCAAACTTGCTCTTGTACTCGCCTGTTGCTGTGAAGTGGCAGATGGTGCTGTTGCTAGCATAGTCTGTATAGGCGAGATAGAAACTGCCATCGTATGGATTGCGCTCAATCATATATACAGTGTTACCAGCCACCTCAGCAGGAATATTCTTCAGATTCCATGTAGAAACCTGCTTGCTCTTGGCATCGTAGATGTTGTAGGTAGTGGTGTAAGTCACCCAATCAGGTGATGTAGAATTGGTGAAGTAGAGGTTGCCATCATAAGCCATCATCTTGGTAGCGTTGGCAATATAATCGCACTTCTTAGTCTGAGGATTGTAAGTATAGACAGCTGTAGAATAATCGTAGTTGGCAGGATTATAAGATGGGCTGCCAGCAAGAACGTAGATATGATCATCGCTCTCTACGATACGCTGAGGATTGTTGGCGATTTCAATAGACTCAGCCTTGTCGAAAGTCTTGGTATTGATGGTGCAGAGAGTCTTGCCAGCGCCATAACCAGAACATACTACGTAGATTACATCATCTTCCTCAACAAGCTCCTCTGGGTTAGCATCTACCTTTACAGAAGCCTCCAAAGCCAAGGTCTTTGCATCGAAACGGCTTACATAGCCACCATAGCTGGAAACATAGAGCTTACCATCGTCTTCGCAGATGTAGCGAGGCTCACCCAACTTCTCATCAAAGCTGTACTCTGCCTGCTGAACACCAGAACCATTCAGCTTCAGGAGTTTCTTGGAAACATTTACTACCACGTAGATGTTGCCATCTTCCTCAATCATATCATTGGCTGTATCACCCAGGCCCTTACCATTCTGAGTCAAATAGATATCATTCTCAGAAGGCAGATCAGTCTGAGGATCCACAAAGAAGAGATGGCTATTGTTCTTACGATAGCTACCCTCTGACAGAACGAAGGCACGATACTGAGGAAGATCTACCTTAGATCCCTCCTTCCATGAATTATCCTCCTCATCATCACTACATGATGTAAAACCAGCAGCAATCATCAATCCGCAGATGATTGCCATAAACAAACTTCTCAATTTCATTTTTTTCATTTTCATTCTCTATTTGTTATATTGAATATTATTTTTTCTCACTTTCAGTTTTCTATTCAGATTTCTATTCCGTTTTCCAACCATCCGGCTTTCTATAAGGTAAGCGAAGCTGTGGCTTGCCAACTCCTGCCCGGCATCGGATAATACTTAATTACCTCATATTGCTTGTTGAAGGCATTGAGCAGGGAGAAACTGAGTTTCAGGACGCTGCCCCTTGAAAAATCCCTTCTTGAAGCATTCCCATCAAGTGCACTCTCTTCTGAAGCGTTTCCATAAAGGGCATTTTCTTCTGAAACATTGCCTTTAAGAGCATTTTCTCTCGCCCCACTTCCCGACTCAATGTTCTTCTTTCTCTTTCCGAGCGAAAACTCTCTCGATAAGGTGAAAGTATGCTCCTGATATGCTTTCATCCGATATTCATCCGTGCACTGTATCATACTCCATCGCTCGCCCACAGCCTGCATCTGCCATCCCACAGACACCCAGGGATTGCGCCATACGGCAGAAACATTGCCCGAATGGCGAGGCGTATAAGGCAACTGATGGCGGTAATAACTCTTCTTACTGTCCGTCTTATCCACCGCATACTGATAGGTATAGGAAACATCCACATCCAAAGCCATCTTCTCTCCCATCGGAACACCGAACGAAAGTGTAGCATCTACGCCCTTGATTTCCACTCGTCCGAAATTCACCATCTTCCATACATAGGTAGTCGGGAAAGCCACAATCTTATCCGTCACCTTATTATAATAGGTGTCAAGAGTGGCTTGCAGACTGATTCCACGAGCCGGATTCCGCAGCGTTTTTCCTCCAAACTGATGCGCCCAAGTTACACCGAGGTTCCATTCCGTAGCATTCTCAGGTTTGAGATTCGTATTGCCGATGTGCAGATAATACATATCCGTGAAAGTCGGCACGCGATAGGTGCTCTTCATCATCGCCCTGAGATAGAGCGTTTCATCGGCAAGCAGACGATAGTTCATGGCGATGCTTGGCGAAATCCGCTTTCGGTCGGCAGGAATCCGGGCATTTACTGAAGAGGAAGATCCGGAAGAACCGGAAGATGAGGATGAGTCGGAAGAACCTTTATCCTCTTTCGAAGCTTTTTCGGAAATGTAGGTTCCTACAAGATTCCCATCCACCTGCCATCTCTGCCATTTCCATCTCAGCGACCAGGCGGTCTGCGATGAGTAGCGGGTAGGATTAGGCTGTGAAACAACATTGGTGCGAAGATCGCCGATGGAGAAATCTTCGGCAAGTGCCGTTGTCCATCCCCACCCCAGATCATAACCTATCGTGGCAGAGGCATAATACTCATTCTGCCGGGCAATATCCGTCAGCTTTCCGCCCTGATATTTCACATTGTAATCTTCATATTTCGACCACGTATGGGCGTATTTCAACCTTGCATTCAGTGCGAGACGGGGAGCTAGCTGCGATTTCCAAACCATCTGGGCGAAGCAGCTCTTATCCCACATCCGCTCTTCAGCATCAGAATTGTAGAGAATCACCACTCCCGGCAATCCACGTTTGGAATTGTAATAGGAAACCTTGGCAGAAAGTTCGTTTTTATCCCAACGATGGAAGAGATTCACCTCTCCCTGTCCCGACAGGATATCAGAATTATAGCGCTTGTGGTGCTCCTTGTATCTTCCGTTCTGAATCGTGAAAGGATAGACTCCATCTGCCCTCACCATATTGGCGTCGAAAGTAAGAGCTGTCTGACTGCTGAGCCGCTGGCTATATTGAAGGGAAGGCGTGAACAAGCCCCAGGAACCTGTCTTGGCGTTCACTTTCAGCTGCCAGGGCTGCGGAGAAGTCCAGTCTATCCCACGGCTTTCGATGCTCAGGATTCCTGCCGAAGCATAATGCCGTGCCGACTGCATCAGGTCGCTACCCTGTCCGATTGCCACCGAGAGCTGGCGGATATTGGAAAGCGAATATCTCGACACGTCAATCTGTCCTGCCTGCATATTGCTCACCACGATTCCATCGTAGCTCACCGCCGTATGGCAGGCGCCCAGACTTCTCACACTCACCGTCTGCAGTCCACCGATTCCACCATAGTCACGCACCTGCACTCCAGCCATTCGTTTGGCAGCATCTCCCACTGAGGTAATGCCCAGCAACTGAAGTTCAGAACTGGTGATGGTCTGTACAGGAGTCACGCTCGAAAGGGCACTACGGGGCTTCTTCGCTCTCACCTCCACATCATCCAGATGCTGCGTGCGAGTACGAAGGGAATCGCTTACCGAAGCCTGCATTCCTACCCATACCGGTTCAAGATGCTGAGCCTGGAGGGTAGATAAGCCGCTCATCCACATGGCGCCTATCAGGGCAACATGCGTTATTCTTTTCTTTTTCTTCATTCTGTTGTTTCTATTTTCTTCATCACGAACCCATCCCACGGGGTTGGATGAAATCATCTTCCTATCAGCTGCAGGGCGCAGTGATAAGAAAGGATGGCAACGGCAGGTCTTCTGACTTACATCCATCAGACAAGCGGTCTTCCCGAAAAAATGTCAGTGACCTTTTAGATGCTTGCCTGTTCTTCCCCGGTGGCATTCGTGCCCCTCATTTCGGAAGAAGATGTTTACAGCAGCGGGACTGTCCGGGCTTCTCACCCGATTCCCTTTTAATCGCAGTCCACCCCCATTCCTATAGCGGCACGTGGCGACTGCGAACCAATTGCGGGTGCAAAGGTAAGCATAAATCGCGGAATAACAAAGTTTTTCTTCGAAAATTACGCTAAAATCAGCCGAATAGCTAAAAATGAACTATTTATGAGTTTTTCACCTCAACAGAGGTAATGATTTAGCAACAGTTCTAAATTCTGCAATCTGCATACGTTTGCTGCCTAACAACTCTTTTCGGCTGCAAAAATACAAAAAAAATAATGAATCTAAGAATTTTATTAAACAAAAAATATCAAACAGAGTAATATGTTGCAAAAAGCACGGTCTTACTAGTAGTCTGTAAAGTCTAAAAGTTGAGTAAAACGTCGTTCGTCACATACTGATGATTGATGAAATATCACACGTGCCTTACTAAACTTTTAGACTTTACAATCTACTAGTTGTTTATTTTGCGAAATACGTATTTACAACATTTGTTGTTGTATTTTGCAATTTTAGCAACTTGTCGGTAAATTCTAAAACTTTAAACTTAACAGGGAAAGTTTTTGTACCCTTTCCTTCTGATGGAAAAATAACATAAAATGTTTCTACGTTTTCCTGCTGTATTAAGTATGGCTTCTCTATAGTATGAGTCTGTCCATTAAAGGAGAAACTAGTTGTGTATGTCGTATCTTTGAATATAAGATTCGAAGTATAAGACTTTCCTTTTGGCAATTGCAACTCCCATTTTTTACCTTTTAAGCTGTCGATTTTAAATGATTGTGCATGAACTAATTGCCCATTTAGGAACAATAGAGAAATAAAAAAATATTTAAAAATTAACTTCATATTTATTTAATTACTTTATACCTGTTAATACTATATTATAATCTTGTAAAAAATACCCAGCATTAACTGAGTACATACAAGCAAGCTCAGGGTCCATATAAATAGCAGCACCCGTATTGGAGTTATATCCTACACATAACACATTATGGGCAGAGCTTTCTATTTGGCTATTTACATCAGTCATGACGGGATGCTTGGCATCTATTGCAGACTTATAATTTGTAAATGTTTGAGTTTTAAAGAAATGTGTTACAAAAGGCTCGATATAATCCAAAGAAACACCATCAATCAAAGGATTTGAATTATATGTTTGTGTATAATATAGAATATACGCTCCCTCATTTACTGTTCCACCAAAAACTTTATTGTTTGCATACTCCATAATTGATGTTACGCAGGCATTAGGTATTTGCTTTGCCATTGTTGTTGGCAAACTACTTTTGACAAAGACATCACCTTTTTGTTTTGAATATTTTGTCGGGTTATAAATTATTTGAGTGGAAATCTGTTCTTTCGACACATTGTCTGGCTCGATTAAATCAGTCCCTTCACATGCGACCAAAAAAGTCACAGGAATAAAAAATAACAAATGTTTTATCTTCATATACATTTTCCTTTCCAAATGGTTTCGTCATTCAATTCTTGCACTTGTAGCAACCATCTTTAAATCTACAAGATTCTATATTTTTTACAAATTTACAAAAAAAATATTTTAAGTGTTGAAAAATTAAAATTATTTATCCTTTTTAACAATATATCTTTGTTTGCCTAGAAATATCTTTTTAAATTTTGACGCTACAAAGATAGCGTGATTTTTCTGACATATCCAAATCCTGAGCAACTTTTTGTTGCTCAGGTCTTTAGATTTTTTCTTCTTTATTTATCTTCGGATTTAAGGTTCTTCTATCTTTTGAGATATTCCATTGCTCCTTGAACCATTCTATAATAGGCTGTCTATTGATATACAAAAACAGTTGGTTCGGCTTGGTAGAATCAGAAAACACCTTGATTTCCGCATTCTCCACATTGAACTTTCTTCTGTGCTTCTCGGAATAGAGTGAACCGCTAAAGTTGAGTGCCTTTCCGGTCAGAAGCACTCCGATTTGCTCGACTGTGAATCCTATCTTCCTGCACAGGTCTTCCATTTGCAAGCGTGCCTCCAACATCGGGAACCAACGCTTGGCTTTGCGGATGATGTCGTTGAGCATCGTTACCTCCGTGGAGTGCTTGCTCTCCAAATTCGCGACCTCCGATTGGTGCTTCCGCTGCATCTCGTCAAGTTGTTTGCTGTGACTGTCCTCCGTTCGCTGAATTTTCTCATGGAGTTCGTCAATGTATTGCTCTCGGTCTGTCACAAGCTCGCACAACTTTCGGTTGTGTTGCTCCACCTCCTTCAATTTTCCACTACCCAAAAGAGAACCAATCTTCGACACAAAGGCAGTCTTGGCTTCCGTCTTGGCTGCCTGTAGCTTCTCCGTGTTGATTTCACTCTTGGTCTGTTTGAGCAATCGCTCCGCTTCCTCCACATCGGATTGCAGCAGTTTCATGCAGTTTTGAAGTCTCTCCGTCTCTCGTTTGATGTTGCGGTAATACTGTGTCGTGGTGGTATGTCTCGCATCTGATCCACGGACACCTCGCTTCAAGCCATACTTGCCCATGACTTCCGCATAGCTGTCGTGATAGCCAACCATCTTGTCACGGTTGAGCACATCATCGGCACACAACCTCACGGCATTGGCTTTCTTGCGGTATGTCCGCTTGCCCTCTTCCGTTGTCTTGTTCTTCGCCTTTCTCCGTTCGCCTGTCACTATCGGAACAATGGAGGCGTGAAGGTGCGGCGTGTGCTCGTCCATGTGGAGAACCACCGACACGACATTTTCCTTGCCGAACGTGTCCTGCAACCACTTCAAACTGTCGTTGCACCAATCGTCAAGCTGTCCTTTTTCTGCGATGTTCATCATGTCCTCATGTGTTCCCGAAAGAACTGTTCTTATCACCCTAACCTGGTCGTTGGTAATCTTTCGCTTGATGCCTGCAGTCTTGATGCGGTGGGAGATGGCTTCGTCACGACCGTACACACCACTCGGCATCTTGACCAGTTCACGGTTGAGATGCGTTCTCGTTGGGTCTGCGTTGTCGGGAATCACCTTGCGTTCTATGTGGTCTGATTCCCTTGCGTCAGAACTGCCCTTTGCCTTCTTGAAATCCAAACTGAAATGTCCCATAATAAACTTGTTTTAGAGTTGTACAAATCCGCTTGCCACATTGCGTCCTGCGCATGGCTTACGGGGTTTCAAAAGGGGATGCCCCTTTGCTCAATGGGCGTTTTTAGCGGTGGCGTGCCACTGCGTCAAGAAAACGCCCTATTGAGCTATGGCTTTTCCGTTCAGAATAGCCATTGGGGCAGAAAACACATCACATGCCCAAGGCTGCGCCTCTCTTCCGAGGTGGAACGGTTCGCTTAACAGGCTGTACTTGGTGTACCGACTGTTTGGATTTCACTCTGCACAGATAGTCGTTCAAGTCGTTGTACTCACTGTACAAGTGGGAGGCATCCCTCACACGATAGCCGAGGGCAGTCTCGATGGCATGCGTTGCCTTCCGCCCTGCTTCATCGTTGTCGAGCAGACAACTGATGCGCTCGTAGCCATGGAGTGCATCAATTGCCTTGTCCACGTTGCTTGTGGAGTTGAGTATCACATAATCCTGCGCATCCAATGACGGACAAGCAGGAAACTTCTCCAAGCGTAACGAGAGAAAAGAAAGATAATCCATCATGCCCTCGAAAACATAGCAAGCGTATCTTGGCTCGCCTTGATGTCGGATATGGGTGATGTCCTTGGGGGACATACACCCCTTGAAGAATCGGTTGCGCACCTCGTAACCGCCCGACTTGTTCTCGAAGCCGATGGCGAAGTAGTTCTTGCCATCATGTGAGAAATGAAGTTCGACACATTCCTTTCGGGCGATGCGCAGGTCAATATTCCGCTCGCTTAGATAGCGCAGGAGTGCAGGATGGTTGAGTTCCCTAACCTCCAATATCTCAAAACTCGGCTCGGAGGCTTGCTGAGGGAAAGAAAAGTCGGTCGGGTGCACATGGGGTGCTTGCTTCTCTAACTTGTCCAAGAGATATGGCAAGCTGTCTGATGCGTAGAGGTATGACGCAAGGGTGATGATGTTGCCGCCCTTGCCCATTCCGAAGTCGAACCAACTGTTCATCGTGGTGTTCACCTTAAAAGATGCCTCGCTTTCGTTTCTCAGCGGTGACTTGTACCAAAGGTTTGCACCCTGCTGCTTGACAGGGCGGTGTCCCAAACTTTGCAGATAGTCTGCAATCTTGATTTGCTTTGCTTCTTGAATGTTCATGTCTTACTGTGGATTAAGTGGTGTAT